>CACZOQ010000066.1 GCA_902782835.1 uncultured Erysipelotrichaceae bacterium
AATATTTCGAATTAAAGGAATTGAAATACCCGTAATAATACCCATAACAACAATGACAACAAGTAATTCAACTAAAGTAAACCCATTTCTATTTTTCATAAAATCACCTAACCTAGTATCCTACTCTATTAGTATAACAAAAAAAAAAAGAAATGAAAATATCATTTCTATAAATTTAATAATGAATAAAAATAATCATTTAAACTATCTTTCACAAAATCTATTTTTTCATTTACTATTTCTAAGTTCTGAAGATATACAGTATAAATTGGTATCATTTTTAATTGTTCTTCTAATTCATCTAATTCCTTTTTAATAGAAGAACTTTGATTTTTAACATATTGTTTTTGTAATGACTTAATTTTGTTAATTTTAGCAGATAATTCCTCATTATCAGCCATTTTTTCTTTTAAAGAAATACACGTTTGATATTCTATAGATTTTTGAATACATTGAATCACTTCTGCTAAAGATTTATTCACATTTTCCATCTAAACTCCATGTCTTAGCACTAACAATTAAAACATCTACAATATCTCCAGGTTGTAATTTTTTTTCACATGAAAAGTTAATTAACTTGTTAGTATCACTATAACCAAAATACATATTTTTCTTTTCACTAATACCTTCTACCAATACTTTCACTACTTTACCTTCTAAAGCTTTATTATTCTCTAAGAAATAATAATTAACGACCTCATTCAAACGATGTAGTCGTTCCTCTTTTTCCTTTAAAGAAACAGAATCTTCTAATTTAGCAGCAGGAGTTCCTTCTCTTGCAGAAAAAATAAAAGTAAAAGCATTATCATATTTGCACTCTTCTACTAAACTTAATGTTTCTAAAAAGTCTTCTTCACTCTCTCCAGGAAATCCAACAATAATATCCGTAGAAATAGTAACCCCTGGAACAATCTTTTTTATTTTATGAAACAATTCTAAATAGCTCTCACGAGTATATCTTCTACCCATTAATCTAAGAATCCGACTAGATCCACTTTGAACTGGTAAATGAACACTTGGCATAATATTAGAATATTTTCCAATTACTTCAATCATCTTATCCGTAAAATCCCATGGATGAGAAGTCATAAAACGAATTCTAGGAATATCCTTTTGAGCAATATCTTCTAATAAATTTCCAAGATTATAATCATCATACAAGTCTTTTCCATAAGCATTAACATTTTGTCCAAGTAAAGTGACTTCTTTATAACCATCTTGAATTAGTCCATCAATTTCTTGCAAAATATCTTCTTTCTTACGGCTTCTTTCTCTCCCTCTTGTATAAGGAACAACACAGTACGTACAAAATTTATCGCAACCATAAATAATATTAACAAATGCTTTATATGGATTAGAGCGAATAACAGGAAGACCTTCATAAAGATCTCCTTCTCGTGAAAATACCTCAATTTCCTGAGAATTGTCTTTAATTGCTTTATCAATAATATCGGGTAACTGATATAAATTATGAGTACCAACTACAAAATTAACAAATGGATAATTTTGTAATATCTCAGAAACAACACTATTTTCTTGAGCCATGCATCCACTAATACCAATAATTAGACTTTTCTTCTCATTCTTTAAATGCTTTAACCGTCCCAACATTCCAAATGCTTTATTATGTGCATTTTCACGAATACTACATGTGTTTAATAAAACTAAATCAGCAGACAAATAATCATCAACTTTAGTAAATCCCAATTGTTCTAATAAAGCACTAATAGTTTCACTATCTCTCTCATTCATTTGACAACCATAAGTTTTAATAAAATACTTTTTTCCACAATATTTGTTAATAATACTTTTATCAAACGTAAAACCTACTCTTTTATAATCTCTTTTATCACGAGTACGAGCTTCCCTATAATCTGGTATATGCACTACAACCACCTCATTCGTATATATGATACCGTAAAAAGAAAAAGAAAACAACAAATACCAAAGAAAAAGAGAAGAATCCTCCTCTTAAAACTTAATTTGTCACGATATGATATGGATTATTAACAGTTCCATCGCCATCAGAAGAAATAACAGTACCAGCCTTAATCGTAATCACAGGTCGAAGACGGTTATTGTTACATGCACCATTACAGTATCCATAATGATCTAATACACCATTCTCATTATAAAGCTGCATAGACGTATGAATAGACCCACCATAATCATTTGAAACTTCAGCAGGAGACATCGTCCAATATGGATAAGAAGTATATAAATAGAAAGACTTATTAGTACTGCTTCTATCCGCTCCCGCTAATAAAACTTCATCTACAGTAATAAGACCAATTGGATAATTAGAATTTCCATTCTTTTTTGACGACTCGCTAACAGAAAAAGCATCATTTTTAGAACAAGATAAAGTTGGATTAGTCCTATAAAAAGCGTCAAAAATCACACCATCAACAAGAGGCCCTTCTGGATTAAACGAATTTTGTTCTCCAACCGTCCTATCATTACAATAATAACTGTCTTCAATATAAGAAGAATAAGATAATAAATGATCAGCATACCAATTTTCTAAAGCAGTTTTAATAGCAGAATCATACACATTTTCATTTAATTTAGAAACGAAATCACTAATTCCATCTCCATTTTCTAAATAGATACTTCGACTCGTATAATTCGTAATAAAAAAATATTCTATTCTTTCACAAGTACCATTTATGTTCTTAGATCTACAACTATATCGGTGTCCATCTTTAGGATCTACAACAAGATCTACTAATGAATAAAGGCCCGTATTGGAATCAAATGTAAAATCCGAACCAAAATAATAATCGTAAGAATATGTACCTATTATAGTACCCAAATCCGGAACAACACCATACATATATCCAAAAGAGTTAAGATCATTGCCCCATCTTCTCTTTTGCAAATTACTATCAAAAGAAGGACTAGTACATTTTTTTGAATCACTGTAACTTCCGTTATAAATTAATTTCGTTCCTCCTGTAGAAGTCGTTCGAAGAATCTTCCAACAGAATCCACCAAATTCGACATTATTATCATCAACAGCCCCACGATAATAATAAATTGGTAAATCTCCTCCATCAGAATCTACCCCATATGTATCTTTATCATATATTTGAATTCCTTGCCCATTTAAATCACTATCAGAATAAGGAGATTTTTTACTAAAATCAATTGTATTATTTTGTGATACATTCTTTGCCATCATACGAGGTATCATGACAGAATTCATATCAATTACGTCATCCGTTACTTGAATATATTTAACTCCAAAAGCAAAACTAAATGACTGATCATTAGAAGGCAAGTCTGTTGGATTGATATCCGTTCTAAAATCAACTCGAACTTTATAAGTTTCTGTAGAATGAGCTGACAATATTTGATTAGGAGCAATTGCTAAACCATCTTCATAAGTTACAGAATAATTTAAATAAGCAGGCAACGTAGTAATTGGATTTCCATTAATCGTACTAGTAATTGTTTCAATCATACCATCAATACTACCAGCATTGACAACATCTACTGTAAATTCATAAAACTCTCCAGGTTTACTAAACGTAATATTATATGTAACTGTATTTCTTTGAGAATTAATTGTTGCAGCCTGATTACCATCACCAATAGAAATACTACCGTCTTTTACTTGAATATGATCAAAATATATTTCCCAAGAAGCATTATTAATTCTAGAAATGCCATCAATAGAAAGATTAGAATTTAAGGCAGCAAAACCAATCGTGATTCCGAATAGGATCAGTATCAAGAATAATGATGTTTTCTTTTTTTTATGTTTTCTCATACACCCACCTATTATAATAATATCAATAATCCCAAAAGAAAACAATATGTTAAGATATTCTACTAACATATTGTTTAACCGTTTCATTCGGATCCGAATCTTCCTTTAAGAAATCACTAAAATCACCAATATAACGTTTTTTATAATAATCAGCAATGTTCCTACGTATTTTTAAAGAATAACCCCGTCCTAAAAGATCATACATTAAAAATTCATTTAATTGATAACGGTTTACTCTTCTTAATAACTCTCTAGAACAATCTTTTTCATATAAATAACTACCTGGATCTATAACATGAATACAACCATCATATAATACATTATGACAAGTTAAATCATGAATACTAATGTGTTCTTCTCCTAAAGTATCAGAATCTTTCTCCAATTCTTCTACTTCTTCAATAAAATATTTCATTCTCATCTTTTGAATAAAATCAAGTGGATTATTAATAATAAGATTCATATAATATCCAACAAAGCAATCATCTTGATTATATATATTTCCCAAAGGTAGAGTAAATCTCCGAGTATGAATAGTACTCAACCTTTTAGCTGTAGCTTCATTTAATCGAATTTTGTCACTTAAAGAATGATAAATCTTTAAAGCATAATCTCCTCTTCGATAAACCGTTCCTTCTTTTCCCTCATTAATATACATACAATCAAGCTCAGTATCACTAAAATGATATGTCTTTTGATTCATTTTAATAATCATACTATACCACCCCATAAACGACGCTATTATATCATAAAAAGGCTTATTTGTCAAAAAAAAAGAACCTAAATGGTCTCTTCTAAATGTTATTAATAATAGATTCTAATAAAGATGAACGATTATTCATAATATCCTTCTTAATTGCATCCATATGATTATGAATATTTTGAATTAAGTTTTCAACATCCGAATTCAAATCTTTCTTTTCCAAATTTTCTACGATAATCTCTAAATTCATAATCTTAGAATACTTTCCATAAAACTTATTTTGAATACTAACATTCAATAAATTTTTAAAAGAAAAAATATCAATATTATTAAATCTCTTATCTTCTAATAATTTAAACGCAGTACATAAATAATGATTGGATAAAGCAATATCCATAGCTGTTTCTCCACGATTATTCTTAATATTTGGATAATAGTTCTTTTTCTTCGTTAACTGTTCTACAATTCTTAAAGCAGATATAGAATCATCCAAAGCTAAAATATGTCCAAAAGTATTTCCATCATCATTTTGATGATTAACATCCCAATTTTTCTTCTTCATTAAATCTAAAACCATATCATATTGTTTTGCTTTTAATAATCGAGTAAGAACATCATTACCCACTCCATCACAAACATTAATACTAACAATATTATGTACTAATAAATCTTCAACAGTTTCAAAATCTCCCATTTTCATATAATTGAAAATCAGGGATGGATCCTCCTTACACGAATGATACTTATCTAACATAAATACACCTTCTTTACACGGGATAGTTCACTATTCTACCAAAACAAAAAAAATTGTCAAATATCTAAAAAAAACTAGCTATAAAAAATTTTTATTATGATTATTTCCTTTTATATCAACAGATTAACAATAAATAATCATTATTTTTTATCATAAAAAAATTATTTCATAAAAAAAACATATAGAAAGAACCTACAATAAAATGGATCTATAAAAATAACTTATCAATAAAAAATAGATCTTTATTTCAAAAAAAAATGGTTCCTAAGAACCATTTAACATTAACCTAATTTAGCTCCACACTTAACACAGAATGCAGCACCAGCTTGAACAGGGGCACCACATTTAGGACAGAAGCCACCTTCAGCAGGAACTCCTGCAGGTGCAGCTGGTTGTTGTCCTCCTTGCAAGTCTTGAGCAGTAACACCTTGATTGTTGAACGCACCATGTGCTACGCCACCAATCATTCCACCACTGGCCATATTCATCATTCCAACACCAATCATACCATTTGCTGCCCCATTGGCATTATTAGCAGCATCTTGAACAGCATTGGCATAAGCTCCAGTAAGAGTACCTTGTTGCATGAAACTCTTAGATGAAAGTTCGTAATTATCAATTTTCTTCTCACTTTCTTCATCAAGAGTAACACTTTCAACAATGAAACCTTCTAGACTGATACCACGATCACGAATTGGTTGATCAAATACTTTTTCATCCATCGTTTTCTTAATCTCATCTGTTGCACTTGGTAATTCCAAAACAGGAACCTTATGTTCACTATTTCCTAATTCATTTAACACATTTTGGAAAGAGCCAATAACTTCACTTCTCATTTGCTCAATAATATCATCTTTACGATACTCTTCAGCAGTACCAGCAATTTTACTCATAAATAAAGATGGATCACTAATAGTAAAAGTATATTTACCAAAGCATTTTACTTCTACACGAAGTGGTGTCATTTGTCCAGTCATTTGATTTGGAATTGGATGAGACCAATCTTGGAAAGGGATTGGTGCTGGTGTACCAAACTTATTATCAATAATTTCTTTTGCATTGATATAGAATACAGCTTGTTCCTTACTTACTCCTCCACCATATGTGAAACGAGTCCACATTTCTTTAAACACATCTCCAAATTGTCCAGCAAAGAAAGTTGGAGAAGTTGATTGATCAAATGTATAGATTCCTTCTTCAGCAGTTGCATCTAAAACTTTACCACTATCAAAGATAACAGCAATTTGTCCAGGTGCTACTTGAATAGCACTATCTTTAGAAATGATTCCATTTTTAGTAGTAACTTTTTTCATTAGAATATCATTTCCAAGATCCTCACAACGAATATAATCTTTCCATTGATCATGTAATGTACTTCCTGCAGCAGCTGCTGCAGCTAAAATTAAACCCATAATAATCTCCTATCTATAAATTTATTAATTTCATTATACAACAATAATCTTATTTTTTAAAGACTATTTTTTTGTAGTAACAAAAGTATCAATTAATTCATCTTTTTCCACTTTAACCATTAAAGTCGACTCATCTAATTTAGTTCCTAATCCTCCTAAAAGCACAAGTCGATTATGTGCTTTAATTCGATAAATGAATATCATATCAATAATAAATGTTAAAGTAACACCTAAAATAATAATTTCAATCCAAGGTATTTCTTCTACAATCTCACCACTTTTATTAATACGATAATTTCCATTATGATCTAAATTATAAAATCCTTGTAATATTTTAATAAAATTGTCAGTAGCTGAATAATAGTTCTTAGTTTTAATATCTTTATAAACATAATGTAATGTTTTCTTTACTACCGAATCATTATAGAGAGTAAACACAGTCCCAGTTTCATCGCCATTATTTGCCATATAAATAGATGATTCCTGTTCATCAACATAAATAACAAAAATAATACCTTCTCTTTTAAAATCATTAAAATCATAAAAATGATAAGCATAATCACTAATGGTAAAACCACACAAATCTTTTGTTGTTACAATTGCAAGATCAATTTTACTAGAATCAATATATAACTTGATTTGATCTAATAGTTTTTCTTCTTCTTTATCAGTATATAAATCAGCAAAATCATATAATTTTTCAGAACTATCCACGGCTGGAGTTTTTAATATAATAGATAAATAATTATTGTCAACAATGACATCAGGAGGAGTTAATGGTTTTTCTGGCGTTCTTGTAAAAGTCTTTGTACTTGCAAAAACTGAAAAAGGTAAACATAAAACAATGAATAAAATAATCTTTTTACAATACTTCATACAAACCTCCTATAAGAAACGAGCAATGAAAAAAGAAAACACAGAAATAATCGTACAAACTAATAGACTAAAAACTACCGTTTCCCAAAGCCCAACTGGTATACTCATATTTGATTTTCCATTTTCGCCATTCATTATGTAATAATATTCTTTTTTTCGATAGCGAATCATTAAATAATAAACAGGAACCCATATCGCCTTTGTATTTTCAAATTGAATAACCGTATTATCCTGTTTCAGCTTTTTTAAGGAATGTTTTATATTCTGTCGAACAATTCCTAATGCATGTTTTGATACTTTTTCTCGATTCTTTGCTGCAATCTCATTAATAAGAACATCTCCCTCTAAATAGAGAAATGATTTTTCCTCTTCAGGAAATCCCTCACGAAGATGATCTGGATTATAATCAACAATAGCATCAAAAATTTTAGAATCAATTTTAGAAGAAGTATTTAAGAATACATTTTTATACTCAAAATGAACGTTTTGATCTACTTCATATTTTTGATTTTCTATTTTTTTAACCTTATTTTCATTAATTTCCTTTGCATCACTCGCAACAAACTGAATATCTCCGTGATAAGAAATATTAGCTAAAAATACCGAAAGATATATTTTTCGAATCGCTTGTCTTGTTTTCTTTGATTTAAAGAGGAAAGGAATTAAAGGATTCCAAAAAGTTTTTTTTCGATAATCTTTTAACATTTCCTCTTCTTTTTTGGCAAAAGGAATCCAGTAGATTGTTTTATTTTCAACAGAATCACTTACTTCAATATTTTTTTGATTACAAAAAATACATCGATCAACTTTTTCATGTACAGGGGAACAAAAAGTTGCCTGACAGTTTTGACAAACATATTTTGTAATAGGAACTTCTTTTTTTTCTTCCGTTTCAAGAAAAACGCTTCCATCTTCCTCATCAATATCTTCTATATCATCATCAAAAAAATGTCCATCTTCAAATTCATCATCAAACACATAATCACATCCCTTATTCTACATAAAATTATAACAAAAGAACTAATATTGAACAATATCATTACAGATAAATACTTTACCAAAATCCTTCAAAAGAACACTCCCACAGTAATCACAATGATTCCCTTGTAAAGACGAAACGGGACTTCCACAATTAGGACAATGAATACTAATAGAATGGGCAGAAGAACACTTTGAAAAATCCCAAACTGACAAAAAATCAATTTTCACACGATCCTGAATCTTCTTATTGCTTCCATCTATTTCTAAATAGTATTCAAATGCTGTTGAAAAAGTAAGAACAACAATCCCCGACTCTTTTCGATATTTAGATAGAACAGTATTGTGAATTTTAAAATTTTGAAATGCAATCGGTTTATCGGCAAACTCTTGAATTTTTTCTTCAACAAAAGCTTTAGCCTTTCCTTTTAAAGAACCAACACTTTTTTTAGAAATTGCCTGATAACAGTCCATTATAATTATTTCTGCTTTTTTCTTCATCTCTTCAACAGATAATTCTGGAAAATCCTTATGAATTTGCTTTAAATAAATAGATTCCATACTCGCCAAAGATTTGGGAATTTCTTCATCTTCTAAACGTGCTTCTTCAACAATGTCCTTAATATTCATTCCAGAAAAACCAAATTGATTTAAAAATCTTCGAATTCGAAAACGAATAACTAAATATAAAATTAGAATAAAGAGAATCAATACAATAACTCCAATTAAAAAATACATAAGCATCTACCTTCTATATTGATTATATCATAGATTATATTAAAAAAAATCAATATAGTATCCTATATTGATTCATATTTTACTTTGCTTCAATCTTTTTCTTACCACCCATATATGGTTGTAATGCTTTAGGTATTTTTATGCTTCCATCTTCTTGATAGTTATTTTCAATCAAAGCAATCAAACCTCTTGGAGTAGCAACTACTGTATTATTTAAAGTATGTAAATAATAAGTGCCTTTTTCTCCTTTAGCACGAATTCCCAAACGTCTAGCCTGAGCATCTCCTAAAGTACTACAACTTCCAACTTCAAAATACTTTTGTTGTCTTGGACTCCAAGCTTCGATATCACAAGACT
>CACZOQ010000067.1 GCA_902782835.1 uncultured Erysipelotrichaceae bacterium
ATGAAGGTTTTAGAGGGTTATTTGAATCGATTAAAGATGGTACGTTTAAAAACGTAAAAAGATTTGTTAATAATGTATCATTACAGGGTGTTTCTGAAGTAAAAGATTTTAAAATTCGTGTCGTATTTGCACGTTTGTCGAAAGATTGTTATGCAGTTATTACTGCTTTTACGAAAAAGAATGATAATGATCGTGGATATCGTAAACCTGTAGAAATAAAAGTATCAGATTTTAAAAGTATGAAAGATTGTATATGTAAAAATCTTGAAAATGAAGAATTTATGAAATATCAACAGGATATAGAAACGGAATTATTCCGTTTATTAGGAGAAGAAAAAGAAGAAGAGAAGGGGGATCAAAAATAATGACTAAAACAGAGTTTATTATTTCTATTCAGAATGAAATATTACGTTTACAAAAAACATTAGATCAAGAGTCATGTGAATTAGACTTTTATGATTCTATTTTTTCTTGCGTTATTGGGTCATCTATTACTCAGTTTTCAGATGTTCCTTCTACAGATTTTTTGATTGCTTTTTTAAATGCTTCTATTCCTGAAAAGACTTTTGAAGAAATACAGGAAGAAGTTTTATCATTTTCTCAATTATTAGAAAATTTCTCTTCTTTTGATATTAATATTATTAATCAGATTATGTCTATTATTGTAGATTCGGGAAAAAGTGAAAAAGCAAAGAATGCATTTTCTGATACTAATAAAAGACGCGGGATCCGATTATTAAAAGGAATTTTAGATTTGGATGCTTATCTTGCTTGTTCTTCTTTAAAAGATTTATTACTAATGAATCATTGTGATAATTGTAATATTGTTACATTGATTGAGTATTATGAAGATTATTCATATCAAATTATTGATGGTTTAGTTTTGGTTTCGATTTTAAAGAAAATGAAACAAGAAGAGGCTGAATTAAATGATGCGATTGATCAATCAGATGTAAATATTCGTAATAGGGATCGTAAAAAAATATTACAACAGCAAAGAGAGGATTCTTTTAATTTAAAGTCTATTCAAAAAGAAATCAATTCTATTAAAAATTATTATCATGATTTATCTCAAAAGATTAAAAGTGAAAAGAAAGCATGTAGTCGAAAAATACGTGGTTATACTGATTTCTTAGAGAAATTTCCAAAAGTCTTTCAACAGGATGAAATTACGAATTATGAACAATTATTAAAGAAATTATCGAATCCTGAAATCCGCTTTGCTTTCTTAGAGATGGTTTATCAACATAATTGTGTGGAAGATGAAAGATTAGAATGTTCTTTACGAGAATTATCATCTAATTCTACTGTTTCTTTTTTAGCATTATTAAAAGATTATGGTATATCAAAAGATGAAGTTGTTCTTTCTAAAATTATGAAGAGATCTTATGAAGAAGTAGCATCTATGTTACTCATTCTTAAATCTTTTATTCCGTTGAAAGAATTCATTATTTATGCATTGGAAGTTAGTAGTATTCAGCAAATTTCTCGATTAAAAGAATATAATACACGTGGTATTTTAATTAGTGAGACGCTTGCTCAATATCCATCATTATTTCTAGAAGATAGTTTAGAATTTCAAAGTTTTCAGAAAAATGTTAGTATTTTAGAAGAACATCAATTTAATGCTTCTAGAGTTGCAAAAACACCTGAGGTGTTAATTGAAAATGCATTTTTAGAAGAAAATCTATCTATTTTAGAAGAATATAATCTATTGAGACTTTGGAAAAATGGAGATGATTATCGTTATTTAGGTAGAGCTGATCTTAGAACTCAGATTGATTCGTTCTTAGAATTAGGTTTAGAATCATTCTTGTTAGAAGATTTATCTTTATTAAATGAAGAACACTTAGATCGATTACGTGTCTTAAAAGCAGCTGGATTTACATTTGATTCGAAAGAAGAAGTATTATCTATTTTACGAAAAGATACGTTTATTGTTTCAGATGATGAAATTAAAAATTATATTCCAAATGTTACAGAGTTTTATCAGAAGAAAGGGGCAAGCGGAGAGAGAGTATCTTCTATTCCTAGATTAGAAGGATATGAAAAGACACCTCTTACATATGAAGTTGGGGGAATTCTTTTCTCTAAAAATAAAGTATTAAGAAATTATTCGTTCGGTAATTTATCAGAAGAAGAAGCTTTATTTCAAGCTCTTATTCAAGATACTGTATTATCAGCTGATGAAGTGTCAAATTTATTACATGTTATTCAAGGAAAGATTTATCAGAAATAAGTTTCTTGACATGAATCTAGCCTTTATGTTATAATCATTGTGTTTGACGCCTCATGCTCAAACCGCATTGAAAAGGTAAAAACGAAATCTTCGTACCTTAAGAGCGAGTCTTAAGATTAAAAAAAGGAGGTACAATATGAACGCTGTTATTAAAGCTGGTGGAAAGCAATATTATGTTACGGAAGGTTCTGAAATTTTTGTAGAAAAATTAAATTGTGAGCCTGGTGATGTAGTTACTTTTGATCAAGTATTAATGCTTGATGAAAAGGTTGGCAATCCTTATCTTACAAAAGTTACGGTTCAAGGAGAAGTTCTTAAGAATGGTAAAAGTAAAAAAATTAAAGTTTTCAAATATAAATGTAAAGACCGTTCTAACCGTGTTACCCAAGGACATAGACAACCTTATACAAAGATCAAGATTACAAAGATTCAAGGTTAATTATGATTCAAGTTTCAGTGATGAAAGAAAATGCCAAATATAAAAAAATTACAATATTAGGTCATGCAATGCATGATGATTATGGAAAAGATATTGTGTGTAGTGCTTGTAGTAGTATTGTTACTACAACGGTAAATGGAATATTGGCATTAAATAAAGGTAGTTTAAGTTATATGGTTAGTAAGAAGGGTATGTCAATCGATATAAAAAGTTTGGATGAGACAACTCAAATACTAATCAATAATATGGTTTGTCTTTTAAAAGAATTAGAAGGAAATTATCCGGATAATATAGAAGTTAAGTAAGGAGGAGAATTATGAGATTTTTAAAATTAGATATTCAATTATTTGCTCATCATAAAGGGCAAGGTTCTACATCTAATGGTCGTGATTCTGCAGGTAGACGTCTAGGTGCAAAAGCAGCTGATGGTGAATTCGTAACAGCTGGTTCTATTTTATATCGTCAAAGAGGAACGAGAGTTTTCCCAGGGGCAAATGTTCGCCGTGGTAATGACGATAGTTTATATACTACTGTTGATGGAGTAGTTAAATTTGAACGTTTAGGAAGAGATAAAACACAAGCATCTTGCTATCCAGTAGGAGAATAATAGATCAATAAAGAGCCTTTTATAAGGCTTCTTTTTTTGATATAATGAAAACAATAGGTGATAGAAATGAAAGTGACTATGAATGAAAAAACTTATAACTTGCCAAAATCATTTTCTTTTTTTGAAGAGCGTTTTGAAAGTTATATAGAAGATGAGACGATTCGGATAGATGTTCATGGTGAAGAAGAATACTTGATGTTAAATGAACTCTTTAATTGTGTTTATAATATTGTATTTCAAGTATGTATAGAAGAATCTGATCTTCCTGAACTTGGTGGTAGAATAAGATCCCTTGATACTTTACAAGCATTTCAGTACAAGATGGGAAATCTTGACAAAGCCATTGAAAAATTAAGAATGGGTATTGTTATGTTACTAGAGTATTATCAACAAAAAGTTAGGGAAGATGCAAATGAGAAACGGTAGGTGATACGATGTTTGTAGATGAAGTAGAAATTAAAGTAGAAGCAGGGAAAGGTGGAGATGGTTGCTGTGCCTTTCGTCGTGAAAAATATGTTTCTATGGGTGGCCCTTATGGAGGAAATGGAGGGCATGGAGCTGATATTATTTTTAAAGTAGATGAAGGACTTCATACACTTTTAGATTTACGTTATCAAAAAACAATCAAAGGAAGTAATGGAGAAAATGGTCGTGGTAAAAATCAACATGGTAAAGGTGCGGCTCCTCTTATTGTAAAAGTGCCTTTAGGAACGGTTGTCACGGATTTGGATACCGGTTTTGTTTTAGCAGATTTATCTCATAAAGATCAAGAAGAAGTGATTGCTAAAGGTGGAAGAGGAGGTCGTGGAAATACGGCATTTAAGACACAGGCTAATACAGCTCCTGATTATTCAGAAAATGGAGAAGAGGGAGAACATAAGCATTTAAAAGTTGAAGTTAAGATGCTTGCAGATGTTGGTTTAGTAGGTCTTCCAAGTGTAGGAAAAAGTACGATTATTTCTTGTGTTTCTAGATCTAAGCCAAAAATTGCTGCTTATCATTTTACGACTCTTACTCCTAATTTAGGAGTTGTTCGAGCTAGTGATGGTAGAAGTTTTGTGATGGCTGATTTACCTGGTTTAATTGAAGGTGCTAGTCAAGGTGAAGGTCTAGGAGATAAGTTCTTACGTCATATTGAAAGAACAAGAGTGATTGCTCATGTTGTTGATATGAGTGGTAGTGAAGGAAGAGATCCTTATGAGGACTTTTTATTAATTAATAAAGAGTTAGAAGCTTTTCATAAAAAATTAATTGAAAAACCAATGATTGTTATCGCTAATAAAATGGACATTGAGGGAGCTAAAGAAAATCTTGAAGAATTTCAAAAGAAAGTTTCTTGTGAAATATTTGAGGTTAGTGCTGCTATGAACCAAGGACTTACGCAAGTCGTGGATCGTTTGGCTGATTTATTAGATGAAATCCCTAGTACTCATTTATTTGAAGATGATCAAATCGAAAGTCATGTTCTCTATAAATTTAAAAAAGAAGAGCCATTTACCATTACGAGAGAAGCAGAAGATTTATGGGCTGTTCAAGGCGAAGAAGTTGAAAAACTTTTGAAGAGAACAAAATTTTCAGGAGAAGAAGCTGCTTATCGTTTTGCAAAAAAACTAAAACGAATGGGAATTGATGATAAATTATTAGAAATGGGTGCTAAAGAAGGAGACCAAGTACGGATTTTAGATTTTTATTTTGATTTTAAAGAGTAGGGTGATAAGATGATTACAATTAGTACGTTTAATATTCAAAATGATATTTCAAAGTTTTCAAAAGAAAAAGTAGATATCGTTTGGGATTATCTTCAAAAAAATCAGATTGATATCTTTAATTTACAAGAAGTATATTCTACCTTTGACAAAGCATTTTCTAAGAAAATTAAAGAACTATCTTATCATAAATATGGTACTTTTCGTTTTACTTTAAAAAGAATATTCAATCGTATTAATGAAAAAACTCCTATTATTACTCGTTATCCTGTTTTATCTCATCGTACTTATCATTTACCTTTTTTACCTTCTTTATTAAAAAGAGTTATGACAAAAGTGGTTGTACAAATTGAAGGAAAAGAAGTATCTATTTATAATACTCATATTGATTATTTACATGAGATAACAAAAAAAAGACAATTAAAAAGAATCTTAAAAATATTAAAGAAAGATACTAATCCTATTATTTTAACAGGAGACTTTAATTTAAAAAATAATAAAGTTATTTTTCAAGAGTTTATCCAAGAATTAAAAGAGTTAGGAATTATGCATATCGATGCGGGAGAAAAGACATTTAAAGCATCGGCTTATCATCGGGCTATTGATCATGTCTTTTTGTCAAAAGAATTTCGAGTAATGGATATTCATGTTGTTCAAGACATACCAGTTAGTGATCATTTTCCAGTTTTAATACATGCTGAATTTGTAAAGTAGTTTTACTTTACTTTTTTTATTATTTTTGTTATATTACTTTTAGAATAAGGTGTGGTTGTATGAAGAGAAAAAAACATAAACGTATCTATTATTTTTTATTGCTATTTGTACTCGGCTTAGGCGTTGGGTATTCTTTTTTAACAACGGATTTATCCATTCAAGGTGTTTCTCATATGCCTAAAACAACTTGGGATATTCATTTTGCTAATACGAATGTTACCAATGGTTCTGTTACTCCTAATAGTGGACCTACGATTGGTTCTAATGATACAAGTGTTAGTTATAATATTACTTTGGAAGAACCAGGGGATTTTTTTGAATTTACTGTAGATGTTGTGAATGATGGTACGCTTGATGGGATGATTTCTTCTTATGTTACAACGTTGAATGGATCTCCTTTAACGACTTTGCCAAATTATATGGAATATCGTCTTACTTATGTAGGTGGTTTTGAAGTCATGCAAAATCAATTGTTAAGAGCTGGTACGCAAGAGACGATTAAGGTTTATATGGGTTATAAAAAAGATATTGAAAATGGGGATTTACCAAGTAGTAATCAGTCTCATTCTGTTCAAGTTCAAATAACTTATGTTCAAGCAACAAATGATGCTTTGCCAGTTCCTAGACCAACATCATTCGCAACTGATGATTGGCCAACGATTATTTCTGTTGTTCGATACGGAGATCCAAGTGTTTACCAATTAGGAGATACTAAAAGTGTTGATTTAGGTGACTTAGGAGTTCATACATTAAGAATTGCGAATAAGTCTACTCCTGCGGAGTGTTCAACCGCAGGATTTAGTCAAACGGCATGTGGCTTTGTTTTAGAGTTTGCCGATATTATCACAACTCATAGAATGAATTTATATGCAAGTGGAAATTCCAATTTAGATGGATCAGCGGTAAATGGAACAGGAAATAAAGGAGGATGGGAATACTCTGATATGAGAGCCTATCTAAATAGTACAATTTATGCTAATGAAAATATAGATTATTCTACAACAGGAATATATAGTTCCCTACCAGAAGTATTAAGAAATGCCATTATCAATACAACAGTAGTATCAGGACATGGAAGTGTAGATACAACAAATTATACAACAACTGATAAGTTATATTTATTATCAAGAAGAGAAGTTTGGAACTATACAGGAAGTTATGATGCAGCACAAGGGCAAACGAGACAATTAGACTATTATGTTAATTTAGGAGTTACAGAATCAAACTGTTCAGGAGCTATTAAACAAAGAAATGGTTCAAATTTTGTCTGGTGGCTGCGCTCGGCTTACCCCACTTATAAGGGCACTTTCGACGGCGTGAGCAGTAATGATGGTGGTTGGCTTTACTCCGTAGCTTCTAATATTCACGGGGTTTCGCCAGCTTTCCGAATTGGTTAGATGGTCTTTTCCTTTACTTTTTTTAAAAAATATGTTATAATATGCACTGTTGGGGGGATTTTGCATGGCATTAGATTTAAAAACAAAACAAGCAATTCAACGTTTTTTAAATCAATATCCAGAAATCTTTGATGATTATGAGAAAGAATATCTTTTAAATTATAGAATTGGTTCTAGAGATGAAGATATTCCAGATCTTGTTCGAGAAGTATATGATGAATTAGGCTTATTGAAAGATAAAGATAATATCTTTATTGGATTCCAAGAATTAATTGGAGAACATTTTGATCTTAAAAATAGTAATATTGTTGAAGTTGCAGGAGGAATTATCCCTAGACTTGGAAAAAGAATTTCTAGTATTCAAGAAAGGGGAAAAATTACCGTTTATGATCCAAGAATTAGTCCTTATGAGAAAAATACTAGTCATTTAAAACTAGTTCGTAAACGTTTTCATGAAGATACTAGAATTAATGGTTCTGATCTTATTATTGGATTGATGCCTTGTCAAGCTACTTATCCTTTATTATGGTCAGCTTTTAAAACTCAAACTCCTTTTATGGTAGCTTTATGTGAAGGAGGACCTCATGGAGAACCATATGATTTCTATGAGGATGCTGATGAGTGGGTACATGGTGTTTTATGTTATGCTGATAATCAAGCTAAAAAAAATGGTATGGGACCATTGGTTGTTTTAGAAGAAGTTTTTAAGGATGACTATCATGATCCTTGGCCAGTCATTTATTGCAAAAAACGATAATGAAAATACAATTGTTTGGATTGTATTTTCTTTTTTTTATGTTATAATTTAATAAGATAGAGGTGCGTTATGAAAGATATAAAGTTTTTAGAAGAAAATGGAGTTGACATTAATAAAAGTTTAGAATTATTTGGAGATAGTGCTACATACAATGAAACGATTGGGGAATTTTTAGTGGGAATTCATACTAAGATTAATCAATTGATTCAATTTATGAATGAACAAGATTTAGCAAATTATGCAATTACTGTTCATTCTATGAAGAGTGATGCTAAATATTTTGGGTTTATGTCTTTAGCAGATATGGCTTATGAGCATGAATTAAAAAGTAAAGCAGGAGATTATTCTTATGTTACCAGTCATATCAATGATTTAATTAATGAAACGAATAAAGCAATTGTTTTAATTCAACAATATATGAGTGGACAAGAAGGGGAGACTGAAGTTGATGAAAAAGTTGAAGAGTCTACTATTGAACCATATACTCAAAAAACGATTTTAGTTGTAGATGATTCTAATATTATTCGTAATTTTGTAAAACGTATTTTTAGTGATAAATATAATGTTGGTATGGCATCTGATGGAGAAGAAGCCATTCAAATTATTAAGGCTAATATGAATAATGATTTTATTGAAACCATTCTATTAGATTTAAATATGCCTAAAGTGGATGGTTTCGCTGTATTAGAATTTATGAGAGATCAGAATTTATTAAAGAAAATGCCAGTATCGATTATTTCCGGAGATTCTTCTAAAGAAACCATTGATCGAGCATTTACATATGAAATAGTCGATATGTTAGAAAAACCATTTAATGATCAAAGTATTAAGATGGTTATTGAAAAAACATTAATTTATAAAGATATGAATTCATAGGAGTAACCATGAAATGGGGTAAGCGCTTAAAAAGAAAATTTCGATATAACAAAAAGAAGGGCTTTTTTAGCTTATTCCTTTTTTTATTGGTTTTAAGTGTCAGCTTAGGATATGCTTACTTAAATACAACTCTTCAAATTGATGGAACTTCTCAATTTAAAAGAGCATCTTGGGATATTCATTTTGCAAATATTCAAGTAAAGAGTGGCAGTGTTACTCCAACGACAGAAGCAACAATTACGAATCCGACAACAGTCTCTTTTGAGGCTACATTAGATAATCCAGGAGACTTTTATGAATATAATGTTGATATAGTAAATGAAGGAACCATGAATGCAAAAGTCGATTCCTTTGAAATTTTACCAGTTCTTACTACCGAGCAACAGAATTATTTAAATTATCAAGTAAACTATGTAAGTGGAACTCCACTGCAGATAGGAGATATTTTACTGGCAGGAGATCAAGAAGCATTACAAGTAGTATTTGAATATAAAGAATTGGATGATTTAACATTATATCCCAATACGGATCAAAATTTTACTATCTCTGTAACCATTCACTATATCCAAGATTCTACCCCATATGATCCAGAACATTCTGTTATTAGAGAAGTAAGTAGTGTTTCTGATACCTATGCATTTCGTAGTTATACCTATCGAGACGATATCAAAACCATTACTCTCTCAAAAACAATGAAAGAACCTAATAATGTTATAGAAAGTTGGGATTATAGTCAAAATCAAGATGGTAATGTAATGGCTTATATTACAGCGAATCCAGACGATAATACGATGTATGATTTACATATACAGGGTAATGGCCATTTATATGCAAATCCAAATAGTCAGTTTCTTTTCTATAACTTAAGAGGAGTTGATGCTATTTATGGGCTAGATAATTTAGATACATCCAATGTAACTAATATGGAAAGAATGTTTGCTGCAACTGGTCGTTACAGTTCAGTTTTTACTTTAGATTTAGGAAATTATTTTGATACGAGTAATGTTACCAATATGGAGAGCATGTTTGCAGAAGCTGGTTTTAATAGTCAAGTGTTTACTTTAGATTTAGGGAATCATTTTGATACTGGTAAAGTTACTAATATGAATTCGATGTTTGTAGCAACTGGTAGAAATAGTAAGATATTTACCTTAGATTTAGGAGATAAGTTTGATACATCTAATGTGGTTGATATGGATAGTATGTTTGGGTCTTGTGGCTTTGCTAGCACGATATTTACATTAAATTTAGGGGATAAGTTTGATACAAGTAATGTAACTATCATG
>CACZOQ010000068.1 GCA_902782835.1 uncultured Erysipelotrichaceae bacterium
AGAGATTGACGCTAAAATGGAGGAAATTATCGAATTTTCGGAGGTTAGAGAGTTTATAGATACTCCGGTTAAAAGGTATTCCAGCGGCATGTTTGTAAAACTGGCTTTTTCAGTTGCTGCTCATCTTGATGCTGAAATTATGATAATGGACGAAGTTCTGGCAGTAGGAGATGTAGCATTTCAGGATAAGTGCTTGACTAAGATGAAGGAGGAGGCAAAACTAGAAGGAAGGACAGTTTTGTATGTTAGTCATAATATGAGCACTATCCGTCGACTTTGTGACAGATGTATAGTTTTGGATAAGGGAAAAGTTGTTTTTGTCGGGACCGTTGAGAAAGGCATATCAAAGTATTTGGGTAGGACAAAAGGTGATTATCCGGCATACATAGATGTTTCTGATAAGCCAAGACCAAGTCATTTTGGTAATAAAGCTAAGATTAAATCATTTCGTTTCATAGGAAAAAATAAAGCGGTATTTGAGATTGGTGAAAAAATGCGTTTGGAATATATTATTCAAGGCATGACAAATCTTGAAAGCTTAAAAATAGCATTTAAAATATCAGATGAACGTCAAAATTATATAGGAACGTTTTTAAGTGAAGATTTTTGTATTCAAAAAGGTGAGCTGTTACGGGTTATAGTAGAACCGGATTTAAGCGAGTTTACACAAGGAATATATATCACAAATTCTGAAATAATTGCTGCTGTTGAAGGTGGAAACTATATTTCTTATGACAATCCGTCTATTCATTTAGAGATGAGATTTGAAAATGATTTTGCTCATGGTTTTTTGTGGGAAAAAAAATATCTGGGTCATATTGCTTTTCCAAAAATGAATGTTTATAAAGAAGTCATCAACGTTTTAGATGAATAATATAGGTTAGTGAAGTGAAAAAATGGAAAACGAAACGATAATTTTTGAGGGGAGAAATAATAGGTTTGTAGCTTAAGATTTATAAAAAGTTTGATGGTTTTACTGTATTTGTGGATTGCGAAAGTAGATGGTTTGTTGTTTCCTGATAAGGATTTATCATTAGAAAGTTAAATCTAAATATAATAGATATTTCATTCTATATTTTTCGATATAAATAAACAGTAAAGACTTGATAGTATATCACTATCATTATATAAGTATAGGGATAAACGTATATGACTACTTGCTTTTATTATCTCAATAAGAGCAGTTAAAAAATGCTATTTTGGCAAATTAGAATTCGTGGCTTCCAGGATATGAATTAAGTATTCGCGGTTGATTTGTGTTTGTGAGGATTGATTTATGCCTTTAGTTAGCGTGGTAATGCCTGTCTATAATCCAAATCTTGAATATCTTCAAGAATCTATAAACAGCATTCTAAATCAAACGTTTGATGATTTCGAATTTATAATTATAGATGATAACTCTGATGAAGAGATTAATATATTTCTTAAATCAATTGATGATCATCGTGTAAAAATAAAAAGAAATATAAATAATTTAGGAGTAACTAAATCATTAAATATTGGATTTGGAATGGCAAAAGGGAAATACATTGCCAGAATGGATTGTGATGATATTTCATTTTCAGATAGGCTACAAAAACAATTTGATTTCATGAATGAGAATCCTGATGTTATTGTATGCGGTTGTGGAATAAAGACATTTTGTAGATATGATGAACTCGATAGCAAATGTGAGACATATGTTCCACAAATCAATGATATGGAGTTGTTTAGAATAAGATTGCTGTTTTGTAATTGTGGTCCTCCACATCCGACTGCATTTTTTAATAGAGAATTACTGATAAAGTACGCGATAAACTATAAAGAAGATTATTATAATTCGCAAGACTATGCAATGTGGGTAAGTTGTTCTAAAGTTGCCCGAATGCATATTATTAATGACGTTATGCTTGCGTATAGAGTGCATCCAAATCAAATCTCTACAGCAGGTTATAAAAGGCAACTTCACTATGCTAGGAAAGTAAGAGAATCCCAACTTAAAGGCCTTTTTTCTTTTGTTTCAGAGGAAATGGTTATTACACATGAAAAAGCATATGGAGGAGAATTATCAAAAAAAGACACTATTCGTTGGTATAAGCGCCTAAAAAAAGCAAATAAAGTTAAGAAAAAATATGATATTGATTTGTTTTCAAAGTTTATTGATTCATTGATATATCAAAAAAGAAAAGATTGCACTATTAGAGAAAAAGCGATTAGCTTATATAAACAAAAAACGGAAAAAACTAAATAAAACTTCGGCATCAGTCGTGGCAAGCAACTGCAACGGATCATTAATCCTTCATGATTTAGGAGTTAGATTTAATTCACCCTTCGAAAATCTTTGGATTAAGCCAAAGGATTATTTCAAGTTGCTCAAGGATTTTGATAGATATATGGCAACGGAGTTATCCGAAATATTTGAGGACGGAATTTCATATCCTATCGGCAAGCTGGATGATATTTCAATCTACTTTCAGCATTATGAATCATTTGAGCAGGCAAAAGAGAAGTGGGATGAAAGAAAGAAAAGAATTGATAAAACTAATCTTTTTGTTTTTTTTACAGATCGCGATGGTTGCACATACGAGGATTTAGATGAGTTTGATTCTTTGCCATATAACAAGGTTGTTTTTACAAATAAACCTTATCCCGAAATTAAGTCATCATTTTACATAAAAGGCTTCGAGAATCTTGATTCTGTTGGGGAGTGCTATGAGTATATGCCTGGTAAAAGAATAAAGTATTATGATCAGTTTGATTATGTAAAGTGGTTTAACAAAGGAGTTGTTAAGAGAAAAAGATATGGGTAGTTTGATTAGCGTTATTGTTCCGGTTTATAAAGTTGAAAAATACATACACCGTTGTATTGACAGTATTCTTGCTCAAACTTTTTCTGATTTTGAGCTTGTTCTGGTTGACGATGGTTCGCCTGATAACTGCGGAAAAATCTGTGATGAATACGTATTAAAAGATAGCCGTATTCATGTTATTCACAAAGAAAACTGCGGCCTATCTGATGCTCGTAACGCAGGAATTGATTGGACGTTTGAGCATAGCGACAGCGAATGGATTGCCTTCATTGACAGTGATGATTGGGTACATCCCCAATACCTGGAGTTGTTGCTGAATGCTAATATCACAAATAGCACCAACATCTCTTTCTCAAAGCTAAATTATATTGGACACTATGAAGTTCCGAGTGCTTTAGATGATAACATACTTATTCAAGCTGTAAGAGCGGAAGATGTGTATTATGATGAATCATATGATGCTACAGCAGCATGCGCACGTCTTTTCAAAAAATATTTATTTAAGACAATACGTTTCCCGGTAGGGAAATGGCATGAAGATACATTTACCACATATAAGTTATACTTCTCAGAGAAAAAAGTATCAGTGGTTGATCAAGAATTGTACTTTTATTTTCAGAATTCTGATGGTATCGTTCATTCATCATGGAATCCACGAAAGATGGACCTTTTTGAGGCGGAAGAA
>CACZOQ010000069.1 GCA_902782835.1 uncultured Erysipelotrichaceae bacterium
AGAAAACGATTGAATCTAGGCATAGGATGATTCATCATTTGTGCGAAATAGAATCAATTGTTCATTCTATTGATGAAGGTGATGATTTTGAAAAATATTAGTTTATATGTACCTAAATTGGATGATTACTGGTATGAAGAAAAGATTCAGAGAGATCCTTTATCGATGAGTTATAATGCTGGGTATGATGTAGGGTATGACGGGTATCATTATGATACGGGATGTATTGATTTTCCAAAAGAGAAGTGGTCTGATACTTTTCATAAGAGACAACAAGAGCATCGATATTTTGCCTATATTCAAGATCATGATATTCATGAATTTGTTGGTTATGTTAATTATCATTATAATCAACAGGATGATCGTTTTGAGTGTGGAATCGTAATTGAATCTTCTTACAGAGGGTTCGGATATGCAAAAGAAGCTTTATTGCTTTTATGTAAGACTGCTAAAGAAAATGGAGTTCAGGAATTATATGACAATTTTGAGATTGATCGAGGGAATACATTGCATTTGTTTCAATCGATTGGTTTTGAGGTTGTTGAAGAACAAACATGGAAGAAATTTGATAAAGATGTACCCGGGGTTTTGGTAAAAATAACTCTATAATATTTATGAATAATATGTTATTATAGTATTGTTTTTGGGAGATTGATTATGAAAATGCGTAAGTTTCGATCTTATTTGGATTTAAAGCCAATTTTGATTGCTGGATCTATTATTTTGTCTGGCAGTTTAACGGCTACTTATTATTTAACTGAGAGAAAGACTCAGATTTGTAGTGAATATTCTACTGTTCATGATTTAGATATTTATATAAATGAAAATGGTGAATATTGTAAATATTTTCCTACCGGGGAACACGTTATCCAAATATCTAGAAATGATGTGTTATATCATAAATATAGTGAAGTTGATGGCTACATGATTTTGGATGCTGAATATTGTGGATGGAGAGATAATAGTAAAGCAAAATATGTGAATACTGAACCGGTTGTTGCAGTTGGAAAAGAAAAGAAAAATGGAAAAATCGAGTTTAATCATTTTGGAGAAGTTTATGAAAACAGTCTTGATTTTCCATCAGAATTATATCCAAAAATGAGGTGATTTTATGAAAGTATTGTTTGCTACTGGTAATGAAACAAAAGCACAAAGATTTTCTAAAGGATTATTGGCCAAAGGAATTGAAGTTGTTACTTTAAAAGAACTTGATACGGAATTAGACATAGATGAAAATGGAAAGACTGCTATTGAAAATGCATTCATTAAAGCGAGGGCTTATTCTAAGGTTACGGATATTCCTGTTTTTGCTATGGATGATACATTATATTTGGAAAACGTTCCAGAAGAGAGACAACCCGGTATGTATGTTAGAAGAGTTGATGGTAAACGTCTTACTGATGAAGAAATGTTGAATCATTATATTTCTATGGTAAAAGAATTTGGAACGAATGGAAAATTGACTTGTCGATGGGTATATGGAATCGCAGTTATTCATGGTGAAAAAGAATATTCATATACTTGGAATAAAGAAGATTTTTATATGGTTGATGTTCCATCAGATAAAGTCAATCCAGGTTATCCTCTCAATTCTATTTCTGTTAATAAAAAGTTAAATAAATATTTTACGGATATGACAGATGAAGATAAAATAATTGTTGCTGAAGATGAATCCGATGTAGTGGATTTTATTGCTAACAGTATATTGGAAGATAGGAGTAAACAATATGAGAAGGTATAGTGATAAGGAAATAGATGAATTGGCTAGTATTTTAAAAAATGATGGTGTTATTAGTGTACCAACGGATACTGTGTATGGGATATGTGCACGAATTCATTCTAAAAAAGCTTTTGATAAGTTAGTGGAAGCTAAAAATCGTCCTGCTAATAAATCTTTTCCCGTTGTATGTTTAAATGAAGAACAGATTCAAGAAATTGCGATTGTTCGACCAGCTGCTGAAAAATTGATTCAGGCTTTTATGCCAGGTCCTATTACTCTTGTATTAAATAAGAAACCTGAAGCTTTTTCTTACATCAATAATGCAGGAGAACGCGTGAGTGATGAATTAGCTGTTAGAATGGCACCATTAAAGATATTGGAAGAGTTAATTCTAAAAGTAGGGAGTCCTTTATTTTTAACTAGTGCTAATATCAGTGGAAAAGAGATTTGCCAAAGTTTAGATGATATTGAAGAGACGTTTCCTTTGATTGATGGAATTTTAGAAGGAGAAGTTTCTTTTGGACAATCTAGTACGATCGTTGATTGCACATCTGATGAAATCAAAATCCAAAGACCAGGGCCAATTTCTTTGGAAGAAATTAATGAAGTACTAGGGAAAAAATAATTATTTTCAATCATTTTTGAAAATAGTAAAATAAAATGAATAATAAGAAACAGGGTGAGGTTATGTCTTTAAGAGATAATATTGAAAAGTATGTTCCTATTAATGAACAAGAGGAAAAAGATCAAACACAAATGCTTTCCTTTATTGATTCATTTGATGATGTATTGACTCGAAAAAATGTTTTTGGTCATTTTTCTGCATCTGCATTTGTTGTAAATGCAGCTAGAGATAAAATGGTAGTTGTATACCATAAAATATTGAATGGTTGGATTTATCCAGGTGGACATGCTGATGGTATAGAAGATTTATTGTCAGTTGCTGTTCGTGAAGTAGAGGAAGAGACGGGATTAAAAGGTAAAGTGTTGGACCAAGAAATATTTTCTATTCAATCTTTACCAACACCTGGTCATGAAAAAAAAGGACAATATATTTCTGCTCATAATCATTTTGATTGTGTTTATCTTATGGAAGCAGATGATTCTATACCATTAGTGTATCGTGAAGATGAATCAAAGGGTGTAAAATGGGTTCCTTTTGAAGAAGTAAGTGATGAATCTATGGTAGATTTTATGAGACCAATTCATAAAAAGCTTGTAAAGAAATTACAAGAAAGAGAACATTCATCTTTTTAATTGTTTAAGTATAGAAAAAAAATATTATAATATGATATACTATCTCTATAGGATTGAGGTAGTATTTTTATGTTTAAAAAATTTTTAAAAGAATATATTGAAACAGATATTCCATTATCTAAAAAAGAACTTCTTATTTTATTTTGTTTGATTTTTGTTTTAGGTGGAGTTTTTGGTTGGATTTATGAATTCATATTTTATTGGATGGATAGTGGATTTAAAACATTTTATTGGAGAGGTGCCAATTATTTACCTTGGATTAATATTTATGCATATGGATCTTTCTTAATTATATTCTTGACCTATCGCTTAAGGAAAAAGCCTTGGCTTGTATTTTTAATTAGTATGATCTCAACGGGTATATTAGAATATTGTACAGGATATGTTATTTATGGAAAATTAGGTTGGATTCGGTGCTGGGACTATAATCAAGAAATATTAAATTTTGGAAATATAGATGGTTATGTTTGTTTAAGAAGTGTAACCATATTTGGTATTTGTGGTTTAATATTAATCTATGGAATGTTACCGCTTGCTATTAAAATGGTTAAAAAATTTGATATCAAGAAGATGTTAATTTTTTCTATTACTTTATTTTCTATTTTCTTTATTGATAATGCTTATAATTTCTTCTTATATAGATTTTTTCCAATTCCAAAAGCAAATGATTTCTATCAGTCAAAAGGAATTCAATATAAATACTTTTCAGATTAATAATATTTTTTTAATGTGGTGATATTGATAGTTATATGAGAATTAAAGTACAAAACCCTAAGAGTGATAATAAAATGTTGAATGAAATTTTTAATGGTAAACATTTATCATAATATTAGAGTAAAGAGATTGACTTTCTTTTTGCAAATATTATAATGAAAACATATTTAGGATAAAAAGAGAATGTGGTTGCCGTGTAGATATAAAAGATATTTTAAAAAGTACTCATAATATCAATTTAGATTCTCTTCTCATTATTTTTTAGTGATACGATTTCTTATAATAAAGAGGAAATATTGGATGTAAAATAGTTCTCTTATGAAGAAATACTTGACATTAGATATTATGATATAATATCTAATTTATAATGGATTTATGGAAAAGAGGAATTTCTGTTATGAAAAAATATAATTTTGATCAAATTGAAGATAAGTATCATGATTTAATTCATATTGCTAGAGAATATATGCAGAGTATTCAAGATTATGAGCATAATATTCATCATCTTAATGATGTTGTTTATTATATGAAAGAACTTATTCAAAAATTAGATATGGATATTCATGTAGATGTCTGTATTGTTAGTGCTTATTGGCACGATGTGGGTCGTACGAAAGTTTCGACGGGCCATGAAAAAATATCTGCGCAAATGTTAAAAGAAGTAATGCAACAGTATCATTATGATCAATCATTTATAAATGAGTGTTGTAAAGCTATTGAAAACCATAAATGGAATATGGTTCCTGAAACTGTTGAGGGTTTGATTATACAAGATGCTGACAAATTGGCTTGGATTGGAATGGGACGATGGAATGAGTGTGTTCAAAATCAACAAAGGTTAGATAGTATCATGAAATTGTTACCCAATTTAAGAAATGAAATATTACATTTTGATGAATCTAGAAAAATATATGATAGAGATATTATTACATTAATGACTCTATTATATAATCATGCTTATGGTATTTATGCGAATAAAAAGAGTCGGTAGTAAATAAGAATGATTTTTTATTATTCATAATTTAATGTATATAAAACAGGCCTTGTATCCTGTTTTTAAGTGTGTTACTCTAGTTAATCAAGAGGTGAATACTATGGGTTATGATGATTTTGATTCTATGATTGATAAAACGCTTGCTATGATAAATAAAAGAAGTAAATCACGAGTTTCTCATGAGCAGGAAAAATATGAAAGAACTAATGAAAGCCTAAAACAAACTATTTATACATTACTTACGGAGGCAGAAACTTATTATCCCGAATATTATTTTGCTGTAGATGATGATGGAAATGCTTTGGATGAATTACAACCCAATTTTAATTCATCGGGAATTCTTTGTACTGATGATTTTGAAGTAGTTATACATTATAGAGGTAATAGGCCTTCTGATATCTGGTTTACTTTATATAATTATGATGCTGATATGGAGGAATATGATACTATTGTGTGTCGCGGCCAATACCATTCTCGCATACAACCTTTTGAAAGTAGCTGGATTGAGTCTTATGATTTTTTTCAATATCCAATTGTTGAAAGAATATACCAAAAAGCTATTCAGACTATTCGTACTTTTATTGATACAAAAACTCAAGAAAGAAATCATAATGAAGAAAGTGCATCAAAAGTCAATGCTAAGTAATGATGACACTATATAGGTTATAGTTAGAAGTTCAAAATATCTATTTAAATTTTTTTATGATATAAGTGTAATGATCTTTATTTTTTAAAATAGGGTTTTAAATAGTTGATATTTTTTATATGTTTGATATAATTATTTTATAAAGAAAGGTAGGGAAAATATGAAAGTATGTAGTAAGTGTGGTGCACAAATGCCAGATGAAAATAATACATGTACAAATTGTGGTAACTCAGATTTAGTTCTTGCTCAAAACCAGTCATCTCCAGTAACTGAAAAAAAAGGAAACATTGGATGGGCTATTTTAGGGTTCTTAATTCCTCTTGTTGGATGGATTTTGTATTTTACATGGAAAGATAAGAAGCCAGGTGATGCTAAAATGGCAGGAATTGGTGGAATTGTCGGGTTTATTGTTAATTTATTGATTATGTTTTCTAACTATATATAGTGAATAAGTAATACTTGAGACAAAGTATCCATTTTCTAATAATTTAAGAGTAGATGATGAGTCTGCTCTTTTATGTTATAATGAGTTTAGTTAGTGAGGCATTTTAATAAAATAATATTATGAAATAAATCAATAAAGGAGATAGTAATAAAACTAATTTAAACTGATTGGTAGTACTCTATTCAAATATTAAAAGAAGTCTTTATTTAAAATGGTTTGCAAGATTTTAAATCTTGTTTTTTTTATGTTATAATGAATTTGTTGATATGGGTGACAATTATGGATATTATAATCAAAGAAACCAGTTTAGAAGAGTCTTTAAAAGTATTTTGTAAAATACCTGAATGGGATAGACCTGAGGCAGGAGAAGTTGATTTTTGTGAAAAACAAATTAATGGAAGAGAATCTTTAGTACTTTCAGCATACGTAAATGATCATAATGTTGGTTATCTAATTGCATATGAAAAGAATAATACTTTTTATTGTTGGGTTGCTGCGATAGATCCGAATTATAGGAGAATTGGTATATTAACTAAGATGATGAATATATATGAAGATTATGCCAAAAATAATCATTATAAAAAGCTTACTTTAAAAACTATTAATAATAAAAGAGCGATGCTTTGTTATTTAGTAAAGAATCATTGGAAGTTTGTAGAAGTTATTAAAAAGGACAATATCGATTTGAATGAAATTTTAGTGGAAAAAGAGATATAGGAGATTTTATGGTTATTACTATTGATGGATTATGTGAAAATGGAAAAACTACTCTTGCACTTCGTATTGCAAGGACTCTTGGGTTTAAATGCTTCAATACAGGAGCTATCTATCGATGCTATGCATTATATATGAAAGAGAATCATATTGTAGATCATTTTAGTGAATTAAAACATTTAAATATTTCTTTTGATAATAAAAATGTATTATTAAATGATATTGATGTAACAGATAAAATATATACACAAGAAATTTCATTGTATTCTACAGAAATTGCTTCTATATCTGAAATAAAGGATATCGTAAATCAATATCAAAAAAACTTCATAAATCAATATGATACCGTTATGGAAGGTAGAGACATAGGTACTAGAATAGCACCCAATGCAGATATTAAGTTTTATTTATATGCAAGTGATATCGTGCGTGCAAATAGAATACAAAAGTCTAAAAATATCTCTTTTGATGAGGCTTTAAAAAATATAAAACAATTAGATGATATGGATATCAATGATGGTTTGTTTGTAAAACCAGAAAATTCTATTGAGATTGATACTTCTAATCTAGATATTGAAGAAGTATATAATCTTATGATGGATAAAATTAAGGAGATAATAAACTAATACTAGAAATATAATACTAAGAATATTTCTTTCATTTGATACTGGATGATATGTGACTAAGATTAAAAAAAATAAATGAGGTGAATTAATGGGAATATTTGTATTTGCTTTCACTGCAACTGGAAAGTCAACCGTTGCCAAGAAGTATAAAAATGTTATAGATATGGAATCAACTTATTACAAATATACTGATTGTAGTGTAGAAGATGAGTCTTTAAAAAGTACATCAAGAAATCTAAACGAGGATTGGCCAAAGAATTATTTTAGGGCTTTAAAAGAAGTACAGGATAAATATGATTATATTTTGATAGCTGATGAAATATGCAATGATTTTTTAATTAATCAAAAATATGAATATTGGTATGTATATCCAAAAAGAGAGTTAAAAGAAGAGTATTTAAATAGATGCAAAAAAAGAGGTAATAATGAGGAGTTTATTTATTGGTATTCTAAGTTATGGAATGAATGGATAGACAAATGTGAAGCAGATAAAAAAGCTTCTATCAAAATAGAGTTAAAGAGTAATGAATATTTGGAAGATGTACTTCCAAATTTAATATTAAGATAAAAGCATATGCGTCTAAGGTTTTAAAAACACAATTCATTAGGGGAGTTTATATTAAAATAGATAAAAATTTGAAATAATTGACTATTTTTTATTCAAAATAATGGTAAATATTTAAAAGTGATTACAGAAGTTAAGAATATAAATAATGAGGTGGGAAAAATGAAATATGACAAAAGTGAGGAATTAGAAAAATTAGAACAAACTAACGAAGAATTAGTTAAATATATGAGAGATTATCCAAAAGACATATTATCTCTTACAGCAATTGGTAATTCTATAAGTAATGGTTTTTCTATGTCAGAACCTGGAAAACTTTTATTAGATAGAAATGTAGGCTTAATTGATTTTGGGAAAAAAAATGGTTTAGAAGTACAAACTTATCAATTATCTAGAAGTGAAAACAATAATTCTCTTGCTGTATCTAATTGGATTATAGACAATTGCTCGGAAAAAGATACTTATAAATGGAATATAGAAGATTATAAACGTGCAATTAAAAGTGGTAATCCTCTTTTAACTGAAGAAGAAATAAATGAATTTTTTTCTGGAGGGTCTAATAAGAGGATTCAAGAAGTTATATTTAATCAAAATAAGAATAATGCTAATATAGTTATTCTTAATTTAGGAACAGGTTCATTTTTAGATGTAGTAACAAGACATGGTTCTTTAACTATTCCTAGTATATTTCATTCAGTAGATAGAGATATTTATGGGATAAGTGCAATATTAGAATTAATTCAAAATAATAATCGAAAGAATGGTTCAAATACACAAATATATTTATGTGGTGCACCAAGAATAATGAATACTGCTATTACGGATATATTTATGAATTCTAAAATAAAAAAAGTTGGAAATGAATATGCAAATGTTACATATGTACCATCTTTTCCAAGACAGGCATTTTATAAAACTCCAAGTGGAAATATAATTCCAGATCCACATTATAATCAAGCAGAATATTATCATTTTTTAGCGGAGATTGAAAATCAAATAATAGATAATTATCTTATTAGAGACTTAATGATTGATTTAGATAGAATATTATTTCAAATTAGCAATGATAATGATATAAATGGTACTAATTATTCAAAAAGTGATATAAAAGATATTATTGATGAAATTGCAAAAAAATATGAGAGTAAAACAGGAGATTATAATTATTTTATAGAATTTATTAAAACATATATTAAAGGAAGATATCCATTTGATTTTTTTAGAGGTTCACAAGAAAACAATTTATCCAAAGATTTAGATGGAATGAAAA
>CACZOQ010000070.1 GCA_902782835.1 uncultured Erysipelotrichaceae bacterium
AAAAGAATTAGAAATAAGAGATAGTTACCTACAATATATGGAATCAAATAAAAGAAGCAAATAGCTTCTTTTTAATTGAAAAAAAAGTAAAAAAAAGATAAAATAATAATAGTAAGGTAGTGAATAGATGTTTAATAGAAAATTTTCATCTAACATACGTAAAAAGAAAAGAATGATTACAAGTGCTATCATTCTTTTAGTAGTGTTCTTATCTATTGGTTATGCGGCATTTACTACTAATTTAGGAATAAACGGAACACTTAATGTGTCGAAATACGATCGTACACTATATGGGGTTCTAGAAAAATCCGCAACAGTAGGAACTTATGCCAAAGAATATACAAGAAGTCACCAAGACTCTATGGCAGGAATAGGAGATAAAAAGATATATCATTGGTGGGCAAGTAAGGATAAAAATGGAACAGCAATAACAGATATGAATAATGTTCTTTTTGCAGAACATTGTTGGAAAATGATTAGGACGACTGATACCGGTGGAGTAAAGATGGTTTATAATGGTGAACCAGAGAATGGGGAGTGTTTAAATACAAGAGGCAATCACGTAGGATATGGATCTAGAACAACTCAATATTTGTCTGAAACATACTATTATGGAACAAGTTATACCTATGACAAAACAAATAATGTATTCTCTCTTGATGGAACAATAACTACTGGGACTATTCAAACTGGGCAATATACTTGCAAACAAACTACAAGTACAGGAACTTGTTCAACATTATATTTAGTAGATAAAGTAAGCAACGGAACTGCATATTACGTTCTATCATTAAATGGGAACTCGCATTATTCACAATTTGGAACATTACAATTTAATCAACAAAGTGATTCACCTGCTTATGTAGGTTATATGTATAATGAAGTTTATCCGTATAGTTCAAAATCTATGATAACTGATGAATTTGTGTTATCAACATACTCACTAAATACAACATATTGGTATGCAGATTCAGTAACATGGGGGACACCTACAGCAAATAAATATAACTTAGATAATCCAGAACAAGTAAGCTCAACATCAGATTATTCAAATTTAGTAGGAAAATATACCTTTAGAAACACGAATCAAACCTACACTGGGACTAGTGTATATTATATTGCAGCAGTAAATGGTAATTATATGTATTATATTCAGTTAACTAATGATGGAAATCATACTTTAGCTGATTTTGACTACTCATATACATATGGAGATAGCTATACCGATAATGGAAATGGAACTTATACAATAAACAATCCGACAACAATAAAAAGAAGTGATTGGTATACAAATTATAATAATGTAACAAATAAATATGTATGTAAAAATGCTGTTAATGATACTTGCAATGAATTATTATATACTACCACAGCATCAGGCACTTATATGTCTTATATTAAAGTTTCAGATGTCTATAAATACGCAAATGATTTTACATATAATAGTAGCACTAATACATATACATTAAATAGTGATTCTGTGAGTTTTTGGAATATTGATGATAGTACAAATAAAGAAAGTATAAATCATCATCATTATACTTGTTGGAACGAAACAGGAGAGTGTAGCACAATATCATATATATATTATCATAGAAGTCCAAATAGTTTTTATTATATAAATATAACTAATGGAAAAAGTATAGATGATGCTAAAAATGAAATGTTATATAATGAAAATGTTAATCAAACAAATTCTGTAATAAAAACAGGCATAGATGCTTGGTATAAAAGATATATTGTAGATTATACATCTCAGTTAGAAGATACAATATTTTGTAATGATAGGAGTCAATATAACCAATCAACAAATGGATGGAATCCAAACGGGGGAAACGTCACAACAAATATGCTGTTTACAAATTACAATTTATATGGTGTTTTGTCATGTGCTAATATAGGAGACAAGTTTAGCTTAAACAATTCAAAAGCTCGATTAATCTATCCTGTTAGCTTATTATCCTTTCCGGAAGTATACATACTAAATAATTATAAAATTAAAATAACTGGACAAAGTTACTGGCTAATTTCACCCCTTGATGTTTTTATTGATAGTACGCAAGAACGAGATGTTTACGAGACAGGAAGTGATAGTGGTGGAACTGTTAATACTACAATTGGTGTTCGTCCTGCAATTTCTTTGAAACCAGGAACAGAATAT
>CACZOQ010000071.1 GCA_902782835.1 uncultured Erysipelotrichaceae bacterium
ACAATGGAAGAAAAATTTATCTCTGTTCCAGAGAGTGGTGGAGGTAAGTTAATTCCAGAAGGTCAACTAAAAGCAGGACATACATATTTTGTTGGTAGAGGATCAAGTGGTATGATTGGTACATTCAAATTAGAAGTTGAATCACCTAAAGGTCACGGAAAATATAATATTACAGGTATTGGAAGTGATAGAGAAACTAAAGAAGCTCTTAATACATCTTATAACTATTTTAAAGCAAATAAGAAAAATATAAGTCAAACTATTAATACAGAGGATTTTGATTATTTGTTACATGTTGAAGATTTACAAGGAGTAGGTTCTTCTAAAGATATTTCATTAGCTGCTTATGTTGCGATGTGTAGTAGTGCTTTAAATAAACCAATGCAAGGAAGTCTAGTAATTTTAGGTAGCTTATCTATAGGAGGAACTATAGGTAAGGTCGATGAATTATCCAATACGTTACAAGTTTGTTTTGACTCAGGTGCTAAAAAAGTATTATTACCAATGTCATCTGCAAGTGATATACCAACTGTTCCTACGGATTTGTTCTCTAAATTTAATATATCTTTTTATAATGATCCAGAGGATGCAGTATATAAAGCTTTAGGACTAGAATAAAAAAAGAAGTAGTTATTGCTACTTCTTTTCGTCAATTCTTTCAAAATTTGTTACATGACTTTTATCATATTTTAATAATGTACTTGCTGTAATATTTAAACTATTGTCAAACTTATTAAGATTATTTGCAATTTTGTCTAACATTTCAATTGTAGGTTTTCTTTTGCAATTCTCTAATTGATTAACATAAGTTAAATTACTACCAATAGCATCAGCAAATCTTTCTTGAGACAGATTTAATTTATATCGATAGTATTTTAAGTTCATTGCTAAAATCTCTTTACTACTCATAACTGCCTCCTTTATACACAAAACTATTTTATACAAGTGTTAAAGGAATGTCTTTTGCACAACTGTTAAAGGAAATTATTATTTTTTTATTTACTTTGCTGTTAAAATAAGATAATATAATAATTACTTGAAATACAAATTACTTTGAAAAAAGGAATTGAATTATATGTATATAGATAATGAAAAACTAATTAATATTTTAAAGACAGCACAATCTAACAATAAAAATGATGAAAGAGAAATCCTAGATCATTACATAAATATAATAGAAGGAAATGAAATAGGTGTTGTTTTATCTTCTATAGATAAAAAAAATTATGAAGTGTTTTTACATGCTAGAATTAACAAAGAAGTTATATCACAAATATTATTTTCTTCATATAATAATGTTGATGATGCATATGATAGATTTAATTATTATAAGAATTTGTTGGAGAGTAGTAATATAACTCCAATAATAGAATTAATAGAGACAGCTAGATAATTTAATACAAAAAAAGAGTCAAAAAAAGATACAAAAAAAAAGTCAAAAAAAGTGTCAAAAAAAAGGGCTTGAAATAATCAAATAAAATGATAAAATTAAGTAAAATAGAAAATTTATCGAAAAAGATAAATTTCTTTTTTTATTTTTGTTGACTTTTTAAAAATTTATAATTAGAATAGAAATCAATTTAATGCAATTATTAGAGCATATGATGAACTTCGTTTCTATGAGGTGATAGTATGGTTAAAGAGTTAACAAAATGTGAGTATTATTTATCAGGGTTTATCCTTGATGGAGTTTTATACTCTCTAAAATCCAGCATTAAAAATAGTAAATCAATAACAGAAGAAGTACAAAGCGCCGACTGGTAGGCATAGAATACTTCTTCTTTTTTTGTTACTAAGGGAGGTAGGTTTAATGCAAGAAATATCTGTAAAAGAAATAAAAAGGTATGATTTTATTAGAACTAAAAAATATGTAGATGACTTGTTATTTGATTTAAAGCATTATAGTATGAAATTATTATGCTTACTACCACCTGGAGCGAATGTAAAAGTGGATTTAATAGATAAAGTACAAGAGTCAAGGACAAATACTTCTAAGATAGAAAAATACATTGAAAAAAAAGATTATTTAGAATCCATGATTAAAGAAGAATTAAATAAAATATCTAATTCAATAAAATTGATGACTGAAAATGAAAAAACAATGTTTGAAGAATTATATATATATCAAAATACTGAATTCGACATAAGTGAAAAATATGGTTGGTCAAGAAGCAAAGTAGTTCATTTAAAAAAGAGTTTTATTATAAAAATAGCTCTATCTAAAGGAATGGATTATGAAAAATAATTATTGAAAATTACACATCTTTATTGATGTGTTTTTTTATGTCCAAATGAATAGGAGGAAAAGAAATGAAAAAAGAATTAGGACAAATTTTTAAAGAAGAAAGAATGAGAAGGGGTTTGTCTATTACAGAGCTAGCAAAATTTTCTGGGGTAGATCCAAAAACAATTTCAATGATAGAAAGAGGAATAAGAAAGAA
>CACZOQ010000072.1 GCA_902782835.1 uncultured Erysipelotrichaceae bacterium
AAAAAAACCGCTATTTAATAACGGTTTATTTCATAATGGTGTCCGCGAGGCGACTCGAACGCCTGACCGATCGCTTAGAAGGCGATTGCTCTATCCAGCTGAGCTACGCAGACATTTCAACTGACATTTAAGATTATACAATAAAAGTACTTGTTTTTCAAGTACTTTTATTGTTTATGATATCTTTTCTATTTTATTGAAATAGTATTTATGATTACTAGCTCTTAATAATGTAATCTGATAATCTGAAAAATTCTCGTAGCAAGCATCTTCTTTTAAGTCATCATACATACATTTTGGATCATAATGATTATTTAATAATTCTCTTTTATTCTTATTTCGATAAATCTTATAAGATATATCATCTTGATCTGGATATGCTTCTATATCAACATAGGCAACTTTCATTTGAATCTTAATTTCATTTTGTTCTTTTTTATACCCCTTTATATAAGATAAATATGAACTTTGATTATAACTAAAGGCTCCACATGAATCTGGATCTCTGGAACCAATCTTATAGGTATTATTCTCTATTTTTAAATATCTTCCACAGCCATACTCAATTGGTTCTATACTCATTTCATAATCTGGACCAAACATTTTTAAAATGGTATCTTCAATTTCTTTTTGAGATATTTCTTTCTCATATATGTTTGGCTGTACTTTATTTTGTTCTTGAAAGAAGTTTTCTACATGAGCTAAATAATAATCCACAAACAATGTGGATAAAACATTGTTTGGAAGAGTAATGACTTCATAATCATTCTCATATATTTTTCCCAAATAGTCACCACTCATAATGGAATTCTGAGGAAGAGTTATATCCCATTCTGAACGATTTTCTTCTACTAATTTTCGTAATAATGTATGGCGATAATAGATTAGACTTACACATACAATTATTATGATTGGCATTAGAATCCATAGAATTATTTTTTTCTTTCTTTTTTTAAAATTTGACAATTCTACTTCCCCCTAACTTTGATAAATGATCTCTTACCCAAACTAAGTCTTCTACTCTATGTCTTACACAGCCATGACTTACTGGCTTCTTAGGTTCTGAAAAGCCTTCATGCCAAGCTCCAAATCCTCCTCCATTATCTTTATGATTAAAGATAACTAGATAGAGCCCTGCCCAATATCCATGCCAATGAGTATCTAAACGATTGGCATCAATATCTGGATTATTGGAGCTAGAACAACTACCTAATCCAAACGCCCATGGTGGTGTTCTTTTGGTTCCATTACAGTTTCCATCATTATAGGCTGCATTTAATCCCAAAACATCTCCTGTATTGATTGGATTGGTTCTAAAGTAATTCCATTTTTTATGAGACCATTTAAATACATACATAGACTGAGTACCTAAATTCATCCAAAATAGATACTTCGTAGCACTTTGAAATTTATTGGAATTAATAAACTCTTCAACCTCTTCTTTACTGTAATCTTTAGAAATAGAATAATCATATGATTGAACGTTCTCATAAGGTACTTCATAATAGTTATTTCCTACTTTTAAAGTATCTCCATGATAATAGATTTTTTTACCCGAAACTGAATTAAATTCTATGGCTGAACCATTATAAATCCCATCTGTTCCTGCGTGTAAGGTTTCTTGTTTTCCTGTTTTTAAATTCAGTGCTTTCATTTTATTTTTGGTCCGAACTTTAGTATACGTTCCTTTAATGACTGTTAACTTAATAGTTTGCTTATTAAAAGAATCGTCTTTAGGAGATACTGTTATTGTTGTACTTCCAGCAAATTTAGCAACAATTGTTCCTTTTTTACTGATGGTAGCGATTGGTTTTTTTATTTTAAAATCAAACTTACTTGCTTTTAATTTCTTTCCTTTTTTATCCGTTATTTTTATGGTGTATTTACTAATCTTATTTCCATGATAATGAGCTAAAACAACTAATTCTTTGGATAGTTTAAATTCTAATTTTTCTGTTTTTTCGGGTGTTGGCTGTTTTGGTTCTTCTTGCTTTTCTGGAGTAGAATTTGTTGGTGTTTTTTCTCCAGTTTGTTCTTGTTGTTTTAATCTTTCAATATTTTCTGTAGTTGCATTTTGAATACATTTTGCATATTCTAGTCCATTATCTCCTAATAAACTCATTGTTACATTTACTAGTGTTGGTACGAAGAAAACAAAAGCACAAATTACAACTCTTTTAATAGCTAGTTTTCCAACTTTTGCTAGATCCTCTGGAGATGATGGTGAGATAACATTTCGAATAAAACTTAACATAATAATCATGATTACAGATATAGGTGCTGCAATACAGATTATATGTACTAATTCTTTTATAAATTTTATTAATTGTAGTCCAGAACTTGTCCCACATAAATCATATAGAAGATACATCCTAATTCCTCCTTTTTATTCTATTCATGGATAATCTTTTCAACTGCTTTCATTAATCCTAATTTTCCATAAGAGTATGTTAGGGAACCTTGCATATAAGCAATATACGGTTCTCTGATTGGGCCATCACATGATAATTCAATTGATGATCCTTGAGTAAAAGATCCACTAGCCATAATGATTTTATCCTCATAACCAGGCATATCACCAGGTTCTACGACAGCATTGGAATCAATAGCCGATCCTTCTTGAACTCCGCGCGTAAATTCAATTAGCTTATTAGGATCTTTCCACACAATATTTTGAACAATATCTACTCTTTCATCATTATATTTTGGTTCTACTTCATAGCCAAGGCTTTCTAAAACTCTGCTGGTTAAAACAGCGGTTTTTAGTGAAGCTGCGACAACACTTGGAGCCATATAGATTCCTTGTAGTATTTGCTTATTAATTCCTAGCGTAGGCCCTACCTCTCTTCCTTCTCCTGGGAGAGTTAGTCTTTCAGCACATAGTTCCACTAAATCATGTCGTCCTGCAATATAGGCTCCATTTGGGGCAATTCCACCACCTAGGTTTTTAATCAGAGACCCCACGATTATATCTGCACCAACAGATGTTGGTTCTGAACTTGATACAAATTCACAATAACAATTATCTACCATTACGATAATATCATTGTTGATCTCTTTCATCATTTTTATAACCTTTCCTACTTTTTCTAAGCTAATACTCTTTCTGGTAGAATATCCTTTACTTCTTTGAATTTCTATTACTTTTACTTTATGGTTTGTTAGAAAATCTTTTATTTTTTCATAGTCAAAATCATTGTCTTTTAAATCTATTTGTTCATAATGAATACCAAAGCTTTTCAAAGAACTTGGATTATCCTTTATTCCAATTACTTCGTCTAATGTATCATATGGTTTTCCACTAATACTTAAAAGAGTATCATTTGGTCTTAGAAGAGCAAAGAAACATACGGTTAATGCATGAGAACCGGAAATAAACTGACTACGAACTAATGCATCTTCTGCTCCTAATATATCTTTAAAAATATTTTCAATGGTTTCTCTTCCTAAATCATTATAGCCATATCCGGTTGTTGAATTAAAGCAGGATTCCGTTACTTTATTTTTATGAAAACTTGTTAATACTTTTAGACTATTATAATCACAAGCTTCTTCTATTTTTGAGAATTCTTCTCGGCAATCATTTTCACATTTCGTGATTAAATTTACTGTTTCTTCTGATATTCCTAAAGTGTTTATCATAATTATCTCCTTTCTTTTTATCCATTAAATTTTCCTCCATCTACTCTTATGATGGAATCATTTATATAGTTGGATTTACTACTTGCTAAAAAAACAACAACTTTGGCAATTTCTTCTGGTTCAGCAAATCGTCCTAACAGTATTTTTTTCTTTTCTTCTTTTAGTTGTTCTAGACTTAGTTCTTTATTCATAGAAGTTTTTGTCCAACCAGGGCAAACACAATTTACATTGATAAATGGAGCAAATTCTCTAGCAAAATTATGAGTAAGAGAAATGACTCCTGCCTTCGATGCGTCATAATCACAGCTTTCTGGATAATATGTATCTATGGCATTGGTTGAGGCAATATTAATAATCTTTCCTTTTTTACTATCTAACATTACTTTTCCAACATATTTACTGCATAGATAAGTTCCAATTAAATTTACTTCTAATATTCTTTTAAATTCTTTTACATTTTTATCTAATAATAAACTATCTCTCGATATACCGGCATTATTCACTAAGATATCAATTCCACCAAAGGTGTCTACTATAGTATTTACCATTTTTTCTACTTCATCTTCTTTAGAAACGTCACATTTAACGCTCATTACTTCTACAGAATAATTATCTTTAATATGTTCTACTAACCTTTTTGCTTCTTCTTCATGATGACAATAGTTGATTACAACGTTGACTCCTGCTTTGGCAAATTCTTCAATACAACTGGCTCCAATTCCACGATTACTTCCTGTAACTAAGGCAACTACTTTTTTCATTGTTAATCCCTCTCTTCTTTATTTAATTTGTAATTATGAATAAACTCCAATACGTCTGTTTCGTCTCCATCTACTAATGTAGCTGTTACTTTTTTCTTTTTCATATAGACAATCGTTGGAGGAATAATATCATCTTTTGAAAGATTTGCTTTTATTCTTATGTTTTCAAAATTTTTATCTTTATTCATGACTACTTCTTTATATTCTACATTTTCTTGTTTTAATAATTCTTTCATTGTTTTACATTTCGAACAATTTTTTTCTGTTATGAGTAAAACGAAAGAATTCTTTTTATCCATTTCTTGTAGAATTAGAGAATCATCTGGAGCAAAGCGATTTTTGAAGAAAAAATAAAATGGTATCATAAATAATATGACAAAACATAATCCAATTATAAAACGATTTCTCATTCTTATCCATTCCGGATCTTTCATATTACCACCTATTTTTCATATATTTTTCTTCTAACTTTTTTTTCTTTTCAGCGAAGTTTTTACGACTTAATCCAAATACTGGATGAAAACTCTCTCCTACTACCATTGGTTCATTTATTTCATCTGTTTTTAGATAAGCTTCTCTTTCTACGATTTCTTCTAAAGATAATTTTAAAATACTTGGACTCTTTTTTAATATTTCTAAATATTTTTTTCCTTCTAAATAATGGCATACTTTTCGCAAATGTTCTTTATCATAAATAATAATATTAGGAGTACATAAACTACTGCCAAATTCTTTTTTTAGAAAATCTATCGAATCTTGTAATTCGGATGCTTTTTTATTAAATACAGTTCCTGTAACTGGAATTGAATTATCTAAACATACTGTTATGATTTTTTCAACTTCATCAGGTTTCTTATTAAAACTATTATTGGTTGGGAGAGTATTCAGTTTTTCTTGATAGATTCGTGTTATTGCTCTTATTTCCTCTGGGTCTCTTTTAAATACCTCACCTTTTGGAATGATTCCTAATTCGTTACATGTTTTTACAATTTCAATAAAAACTTTTGTTTTTTTTCTAAAACAACTACCTGTTATTTTGATAGATTCTTTTTGACATAGTTCAATTATTTCTTCTACTTCTTCATAACTCCTTTTATACATCGATTCAAAAGGAGTCACTCCTTTTTCCTTACATATAGTCTGAATGTCTTTAATCTCATCTTTGGTTGAGGATAACATAGATGCTTTTAATTTTTGATGGGTACTTTCACAGTATTCGATGATTTCTTCTAATTCATTAGGCTTTCTTTGAAAACAAGAACCTGTTATAGGAATAGAATGTTCTTTACAGATATCAATGATCTTTTTTACTTCAAAAGGGCTTCTGGCAAAGGCACTACTAAATATTTCTACTGAATTTCTTTGACATACTTGAATAATTCCTTCTACTTCTTCTGGAGATTTTCTGATTGCTATAGAAGAAAACGGTGCGTGAGCTCTTTTTAAAATTGTTATAATGCGATCTAAATCTTTAGAATCTGAATCATAAACACTACCACTCAAAGGTATTCTTCTTTTTTGACAGACTCTTATTATATCTTGAAGTTCAGGTAATGATCGATGAAACATTGTATTTTCTAGTTTAATATGATTGGTATTACAGAATTGTACAATATCATATATTTCTTGTGCTGTTCGATAGAAAATAGCACCTTCTTTTTTGAGGTGTAATTTGTCACACATCTCAAAGGCATCAGCTAATTCGTCTCTTGTTCTTTTGAAAAAACTACCCGTTATATTTTTAATCTTATGTTCTTGACATAATTCTATAATTTTTTGTACTTCTTCAGGAGTTTTAGAAAACATAGATTCTACTACTGGAGTATGCATTTTATTACAGATCCGAATGATTCTTCTCATATCTTCTGGATTAGCACTAAACATTGTTAATTTTACTTCTAATGCTTGTTCTTCACAAATATCTAATATTTCTTCGATTTTTTCAGCATTGGTACGGAATACCATTCCACTTAGGTCGATATTAGATTTTTTGCAAATCATAATTAATTCTTCTAATGAATCATTTGGACAAGCAAACATACTATTTACTATTTTAACATTATGCTCTTCGCATAATTTTATCATGTCCATGATTCCGTTTTCTGATTTTCTAAATACAGAGCCTGTTATTTCAAGGCCATATTTTTTACAAAGCTGTATGATTCTTTCGATTTCATTTGCAGTTCGATCAAAGATTTTAGGTGTAATCGGAATTCTATTTTTAATGCAAACTAATAGAATATCTGATAATTCGTCAACTGTACGAGAACTTAATGAGGCATCTAGTATTTGACTTGGAGATAAATAGGAACCTAGTCTATCTTTTATTTCTTGAATTCTAGAAATTGGTACTTTTAAAATGGAAGTATTCTTATTAAGAAAATCAATCCCATAGTTACATACTACATAATGATAAGTATCTGGTAAATCATCAGCTGGTGTCTCTAGTATATGAAGACATGTTTCTATATTATAGTTATATAATTCTTTTTGCGCTAAAAATTCATAATTTCTTTTTACATTTTCTGGATTTCGATAAAGAATGCTTACACATTTTTCTATATTAGAAGGAGATATATTTAATTCATCTATTAAATAAGAAGCAATATCTTCTAAATCTGGTAATTTGGCTTTCCTTGTTAAAGCCTCTCTTCTTTCTTTGGTGAATTTTAAATGATATTTTGCTAAAACTGTATCTAATTCTTCTTTTTTAATCATATTAATCTCCCCATAATGAATAATCATTTTCTAATTTTTCAATATAGTCGACTCCTAATGTGGCCATTAGTTGATCTAACTTTTCTTCTATCATATCTTGAGAAGATAAAAATAAATAAGGATTGATTTCAAAAACATCATCTACATTTTTAAATCCTCTAGATATTAGATAATTCATATTGTCTACTATATCATCTATATTATCTTTGAAGTCATATAAAATACTTTCTCCATATATTTCTTTTAGTCTATCTAAATCCACTTTCATATACTCACCATCTTAGTTTTATTTTACAATAAATAGAAAGAAAAAGAAAGAATAAGATTTGACTCTTATTTATGATTGTGCTATATTTTAAAGTAGGAGGATTGTGTTATGCAGTTATTAGACGTATTAAAAATTAGTGTTTGCGTATCTACTGATGCAGATAGAAGAAACAATAATACCTATGGAGAGTTTGGTGGTTTTTTAACATATCAAAATGGAGATCATCTATATGTTATTAAGAGTTATCCTATTATAAAAAAATATTTAGAAGAACTTGGATTTGTACCAGGTGATCAAATTCCAAAATATTCTTTTTCTTCTGAAGATTTAAATAGAATGCTTATTGGTTTAGCGAGAGAAAGTGTTGAAGAGGAAGAATTAAAAAAATTACCAGAAGATGAACGTGAACGAATATTAGAAAAACGAAAAAGAGAAAATTTACCTCGATATAGTTGGGAAGATGTTCGTTTATTATCGACCTATTTATTAGATCAAGATTTCCATCCAAAGATGGAAAAAATGAATTCTATTTATAAATTAGCAATTGCTTTTCAACCAAATGGTTTTATTCGAAATCATCCAGGTGTTGGGGATCGAAATGATGATTTTTTTAAAACAGAAGTGGGACGTACTGTTTTAATTCAATATCAACAATTGATAGCTACTATTAGAGAAAAAATGGCTGATGTATATAGACAAGCTGAAGAAAAACCTATTGACAGTGAAGCTCTCAATGAAATGCTTGATGAATATCAAACATCTCATGTTGAAGTACCACAAGATATTCGTAGACCATATGTACAATAATACAAAACTCTTCCTTTATGGAAGAGTTTTTTTTATACTTTTTCAACTTTTATATAAGCAATTTCATCATTTAATTCACATGATTCTGTTAGAGAAATATCTTTTTCTAATTTTTCCCCTAATACTTCACTCATAATATAGTCTTTATATAAATCTAGCATCTTTTCTAATTTATCTGAGCCATTATAATAAACATTAATATGATCCGTTATTACAAAATCTGCCTCTTTTCTTAAACTTTGTACTTTTCTAATAAATTCTCTAGCTAATCCTTCTAATATTAATTCTTCTGTTAATTCTGTATCTAATACTACAATGGTACGATTATTACTGGTGGAAGCATAGCCTTCTTTTTGTTTGATTGATACAATGGTATTATCATTATTCAATACAAAGTCTTCTCCTGCTAATTTGATTTTTAGACCTTTTTCTGCTATTTTTGATATTTCATTAGATGTTAATTTAGAAAGAATGGTTTGTAATTCTTTTATTTTTGGTCCTAATGTCTTTCCTAATACTTGGAAATTTGGTTTTACAACATATTCTAAGTATTCTGTCATATCATCTTTAAATTGTACTTCTTTAACATTCAATTCTTCTTTTATAGTTGGTAATAAATCCCCTATTATCATTTCATCACTTTTTGGTAGAATTAAACTTTGAATTGGTTGTCTTACTTTTATATTTGCTTCTTCTCTAGCAAATCTACCAAGTGAACAAATGTCTCTCACTAAATCCATTCTCTCTTCTATAGCTGGTTCGATTCTTTCTTCGTTTTCTACTGGGAATTCTGCTAAATGAACGGATTCTTCTCCTGTTAATTTTTGATAAATCTCTTCTGTTAGGAATGGAGCGATTGGAGCGCATAATTTACATAAAGCAATTAATACTTCGTAAGTTGTTAAATATACGGCTTTTTTACTTTCTGTTAATTCAGAATCCCAGAATCTTCTTCTATTTCCACGGATATACCAATTTGATAAATCATCATTTAAGAATGGAACAATTGCTTTAGCAACTTTATTTAGATCATAATCTTGATAGTCTTGATTTACTTCTTTGATTAAACGATTTAATTTTGATAATAACCAACGATCCATCATTTCTCTTTTTTCCACTGGAATATCATATTTTGTTGGATCAATCTTATCTGCGTTTGCATACATTTCAAAGAATGAGTAAGCATTTTTTAAAGTTGATGTAAATTTAGAATAAACTTCTTTTACTCCCTCTTCACTAAAACGCAATGGAGTCCAAACTGGTGATACATAGCACATATAGAATCTTATTGTATCAGCTCCATATTGCTTCATAATATCAATTGGGTCAATAATATTTCCTAATGATTTTGACATTTTTTTACCATTAGCATCTAACATCATATCATTAACAACTACATTTTTAAAACTTGATTCTCCTGATAGTATGGTTGAGATGACTATTAATACATAGAACCATCCTCTTGTTTGATCCACACCTTCGGCAATGAAATCAGCTGGAAATTGATCTTCAAATTTTTCTTTATTTTCAAATGGATAATGCCATTGAGCATAAGGCATTACACCACTATCAAACCATACATCCATTACGTCTTTTACACGTGTCATCTTTTTTCCACATTCTGGACACTTTAAGTGTAATTCATCTACGTATGGTCTATGTAATTCAATTTTATGAACGTCTTTTTTCTCTACTATTTTTTCTTGTAGTTCTTCTAGTGAACCAATTACTTCTCTGTGTCCACAACTACATTCCCAAATTGGCATTGGACAACCCCAATAACGATTTCTAGATATTCCCCAATCAACCATATTGTCTAACCAATTTGCAAATCTTTTTTCTCCTACAAAATCAGGGTACCAATTTACTTTTTGATTTGCCTTGATAATTTCATCTTTATATTTGGTTGTTTCAATATACCATGCTGGTTTTGGATAAGATATTAATGGGCTTTTACATCTCCAACAATGTGGATAATCATGTGTTATTTTTAGTTTTTTAAATAACTTATCATTTTCTTTTAACCATTTAATAATATCTAATTCTAGTTCTTTATCGGTTACTAATCTACCTTGCCATGGCCCTTCCGTGTAGCAGCCATCTGGTCCTACTGGGTTTGTGAATCCTACACCATTTTCTTTGCATACTCTATTATCGTCTTGTCCATAAGCAGGAGCTATATGAACGATTCCTGTTCCGTCTTCCGCTGAAACATAATTATCTGCCATCACAACGAATGATTTACCTTCTACTTTTACAAATGGCATTAATTGTTCATATTCCATTCCTACTAGATCGCTTCCTTTATATGTTTCTAGTAGTTTCGTATCTTCTCCTAATACTTTTTCTTTTAATGATTCTGCTAAAATAAATTGATATCCTTGAGATTCTACTTTTACATATGTTAAATCTGGATTTACACATAATCCTACATTTGCCATTAATGTCCAAGGAGTAGTTGTCCAAACTAAGAAATATACATCCTCTCCTTTTTTCTTGAATGGTAAGATAAGAGAATTTACAGAATCTTCTTCATATCCTTGAGATACCTCGTTAGCAGATAATTCGGTTCCACATCTTGGACAATACCAAAGAACTTTATTTCCGTAGTATAATAAACCTTTTTTATCCATTTCTTTGATAATCCACCATTCAGATTCAATATAGTCATTTTCACAAGTAACATATGGATGATCACAATCAATAAATTGTCCCATCATATCGGTTACTTTCTTTACTTCTCCAATGTTGGAAGCTGTCTCTTTATTACACTCTTTACAGAAAGCACCAATTCCAAACTCTTCGATATCACTTTTATTTTTAAATCCTAATTTTTTCTCAACATTTACTTCAATTGGTAAGCCATGGGTATCTAATCCTATTTTTCTGTCTACACGATATCCCTGCATTGTTTTATATTTACAAAAAGCATCTTTTATCGTCTTAGCAAAGACATGGTGAATTCCTGGTTTAGCATTGGCATAAATTGGTCCATCATAAAATACCCATTTTTCATTGTCTTTTCTTGAATCAATACATTTTTGTAGAATATCCATTTTCTTCCACTCTTTTAATATTGATTCTTCTACTTTACTGATTTCTCTATTATCTAATTTTTTAAAACTCATAATAACACTCCTAACTTACTAATACATAACTATAATAAATAATAAAAATTATTAAAAATAAGATTCCTTCTTTTCTTGTAATTTTATAATCTTTGAAGGAAAACATAAATACTAATACTGCAGCTAATATCATAACTAATAAATCAATATAGCTGAATGATATCATTCCAATTCCTCCTAATAAGGTTACTGGTATTCCTATAACTACACCAATATTGAATATGTTACTACCCACTACATTTCCAATGGCAATATCATATTCTCCTTTTTTGGTAGCGGTTACACTAGTTACTAATTCTGGTAAACTGGTACCAAAAGCAATAATGGTTAATGAGATAAGTCTTTCACTTACTCCTAAATGGGTAGCTAAAAAGATAGCTGAATCCACAACAAAATTACTTCCTAGTACGATTCCTGTAAGACCTAATCCTGTAAGTAACAGAGATTTTGGAATGGATAATAATTCTTCTTCTTTTTCGGGGTCTGTCTTTTTTCTAGCCATGGAAATTAAATAATATATAAATACTGAAAAGAATAGTATTAGGATTATTCCATCTGATCTAGTAAAAGCATTTTTGATTCCTCTATCAAAAATATTATCAGATAAAAGGACTGCAAATAATGTTGTAAATAACATGGTAATTGGTAATTCTTTTTTCACTGTATTATTTTTGACCATTAATGAATGCACTAGTGCACTACATCCTAGGATTAATAATACATTTAAAATATTACTACCAATGACATTCCCTAGAACAATATCTCCACTTCCTGCTAACAAGGACTTGATACTAACAGCAAATTCTGGAGCACTAGTTCCAAATGCTACAATTGTCAATCCAATCAGCATTTTTGATACTTTAAAGTTTGCAGCTATGCCACTTGCTCCATCGACAAAGAAATCAGCTCCTTTTATCAAAATTACAAATCCAAATATTAGTAAAAAAATATTTAAAACCATATTTTTTCTCCTCTCTATTCTTGTTTTAAAAATAAAAAAGAACTTCGCCTAAGGACGAAATTCTCGTGGTACCACCTTATTTTATAAGTATACTTATCTTAAAAACTATAACGCGTTACCGTATTTATCTTATCCATAAATCGCAACTTGAAAGTGATTCGAATACTTTTTCTTAACTTGTTTTCACCTTACACAAGCTCTCTGCATAATCCAAAATATTCCGTCTTTCGCACATGCTTTCAAGTGATAATATAACATAGTTCTTTTTGTTTTACAACTATTTTTATTGTTTTATGTAGTTTGAGTGTTTCCTGTATAATGAAGAAACCTTATATTTTCTTGATTTACATCAATATTTCTTTCTGATACTCCTGCACCTGGAGTGGATTCAATCATTTTACCGTCCCCTTCATAAAGGCCAACATGTTCACAGTTAGCATAACTATCATAATAACTGGTTCCAGCATTTAGTTTTAGAAAAGCAACTACATCTCCTGCTTTTGCTTCTTCTGGAGATACTTCTACGAATTTTTTGTTGTAAGCATCATATCCATCTCGTGTAACATTTCCCCAATACTCATAGGTACTTCCATAGAAGCCTCCTAACCCTTTACTCTGCGCGCTAGCTCCTCCAAATAAAGCATTATTATAACAGTAACTTACAAACATCGCACAGCCAAATCCTTGACCGTCTCCTTCTTTTGGACCATAGTGCATACTGTTATATGGAAGGCCTAATTGACTGGTTGCTGATTTCAATACTGTATCTAATTGTGTCGATGTTAATCCACCTGTATTATTCGAACCAGCATTTGCAGAGATGGTTCCACTATTTGAAGATGCGCTTAAAGTAGTTGCTGAGGCTGTTTTTAAATTGGATTCTATTTGACTTTTCAAACTTTGTTTTTCTTTTTCATAGGATGTTATTTGAGAATTATAAATCCCAATTCTAGCATTATCCTTATTTGTTACTGCTATATTATAGTTTTGATTTGCTTCTTGTAATGATAATTTAACGTTCTTATACTGTTCATATAAATCACAAGCTGTTGCTAAAGCATCCATTTCTCCTGCAATTGTACTAGAATATTCACTATAAAAATCTGCAGCTTTAGAGATTAAATTATCATGTGATAATCCTTTCCATGTTGCATCTAGACCACTTATCTCTGTTTGATATTTTTGCAAAGTCGTGGTAAATGTACTTTTATCGCTTTGAACCGTTCCACTATTTATCATATTATCTTCATCCTTTCAAAAAAGGATCCTATTTAGGATCCAATTCTAACACTTCTATTTCTTCTACTACAGCCATTTGTTGCTCGATTATCAGTTTTAGTTTTCTCTTGAAAATCCTCATATTTCTTTCTAAGGTATCTGCATTATTTTCTATTCTTTCTGCACGAATTAATGCTTCATTTACAATTCTTGAAGCATTTTGTTTAGCATCACTAATAATAATATCCGATTCTTCTCGAGCCATTTCTTTTATTTGATTACCTGTCTCTTCTGCTTTTCCTAATGCTGTTTTCAATGATCGTTCTAATTCTTTATAATGCTTTAATTCTTTTTTTAATTCTTCAATTTCAGCATTCTGTTTTTTTACTCGAGTAATAATCCCTTCGGTTTCTTTTATAACTTCTCCGACAAACTGGTTTACTTCACTTCGATTATATCCATTAGCTTCATAACTAAATTTTTCCATATAATCACCTCAGAAATATGGGTTTATTTTTTAAAAGAAATCTTCTTCGTCCTCTTCTTTTCCTTCTTTTTTACCTTTTGCCCCACTAGCTTTTGAACCAGATGCATTGGCTTCTTCACTAATTGTTCCTTCCACATTTACATTGTTTGGAGTACATAGAAAGATTCCTCCTCCTAGTTTTTGTAAATCTCCACCAATTGCATAAATGGTACCGTATAGGAAATCAACAATTCTCTTTGCTTGATCTGGTGTTACTCTCTTTAAATTTACAACTACAGCACTTCTATTTTTTAAATAATCTGCTATTTGTTGACTTTCTGAATATGCACGTGGTTCTAATAACATCATTTTGGAACCAGCTATTCCATTTTGTTCATGAAATTCCTCTCTAGAGGTTGTATAGTAACTTTCATCTCCATTATTTTCAGGAGCAGGTTCTTCTCCTCCAAAAAATCCTTTTAATTTATCTTTCATATATTTTCCTCCTAATGATTATCAAACTATTCTATATCTTACTGTAAATCATTTTATCATATTTTTTGTAAAAGAAAAAGACTATTTTTATAAATGACACAAAAAAAACATAGATTTGTAAACAAACCTATGCTTTCATAAAATTTGATTAAGGCTCATGATTTCCTTAACCCGGTTTTTAAAAGCTCCTATCCAACTAGCTATATCAAATAGTCACTTTCTAAGTTTCCTTCTTAATAAACAATATATACTGTTTTGTTTGTTCCAATAGTACGAAGTTATCACGCCGATTTTTATTCCAGTAAATACTTGATTTACTTGGACATTTAACTATTATTTTGAAATGAATGTTTGTTCTCACAAACATTGAACTCTTATTTTGAAGAACGTTAATTCAACAAAATTTGGTTCTTACTTCAACAATTGCTTGAATTGTTAAACTATTAGATTTTATTTTATTCAGATGCTTAATCTGATAAACTTTAGCTCGTTAGGTTGAAATAGATTCTTGATCTACCAAGCGTTGGTCCCTTATTTTGAAGAACGTTAATTCAACAAACTTTAAGCATTTTCTGCTATTACCTTATTTGACTTTTGGTCTCCTAAGTATTAGGACCTTACCTCTAATAAATACGTAATTTACCGAGTATTGGAGCCTTACTATTCATGAGTACGTAACTCATAAATATCTTAATCCTTATTTTGAAAAGAATCAATACATCCACCAAACTTTAGACCATTACTTTGAGGAGCTTTACCCCACAAATTATAAGCATTCGCCATTACCATAATGAGATACGTAATCTCATCTGTGTTAAGTCCTTATTTTAATAATGAAATAGTAAAAGCATTATTAAATGTTTAGCCTTACCAAAAGAATTATTCATTCTTTTGTCTTGAATCCTCTCGTGAGTAGACCGTTATTGACATAAAAAGACTATCAATAACAACTTCCCTTACTATTGATAGTTCTATTTTATTCAATTATAAATGAAATGTCAATACTTCTATGTCTATTTTTTTTGCTTTACACTTTTTAGACAGCTGGAGGTATATACGTTGGTTGTGGCATTACAGGATTTGGTTGCCCTCCCATACTGATTCCAGCAGGAGCTCCCGCTCCCATTGGTTGAGCTGGCTGTGGTGGCATATTTTGTTGTGGCATATTTTGCTGTGGCATTCCCATAGGTTGTTGTGGAATTGCTTGCGTTATAGGTTGTTGTGGTGGCATTGCCTGTGGATTCATCATAGGTGCTTGTGGCATTTGTCCTGGCATCATTGGAGGACGGGCTACCGTTTGTACATTGCCAACCTGTTGTGGTGGTTGTGGAGTATTATCTTGTTCTTTATACCAAACAGTTTCCAAATCAACGTTATTTGACAATGGCCTTGGATCTGGTAAATCAATATACATAACCGTTGGCACTTTAAATGCTGAACCGAACGCAATACAGTTACCTGGCTTTAAGTTCTTCAATTGTAATACAATCTCCGATGATACATTTGGAACCATTTCACGAATATATTTTAAATCAACTGGGTGTAGAGTTCTTAGAATAACGAAATTCATACATTGAGAAACACAAGTATCTGATAATTCACTTGGTCTTTGTGTAATCAGTGCTAAGAACACACCATATTTACGTCCTTCCTTAGAAATACGTTCGAATATATTATATCCTAATAATTCAATATCACTATCGTGTTGAACGTAACGGTGAGCTTCTTCAATAATAATATGGAATGCTCGACTACCACGTGGCTTTAAGGTACTTGCTTTTAAGAATAACATTCTGGATAAAATCTTCGTAATAACTTTGGCTGTACGGTCATCAATATAGTTAATATTGAAATTGACAATTTGTACTTTGGATGATGTTTTTTCATCCCATAATAATGTTTCTATATATTGATCTCTTGTAATATATTTTGGATATGTAAAGTAATGTCTATTTTCACCTGTTGCTAGAGTGTGTAGACGAACACTGATAACATTGGCTGTATCAAAGACTTTATCACTCTTTAAAATACCTTCACTAATAAGAGCAAACTCCATTGCCATCTCTAAATCACTTAAGCTATAGTATTTATTTAATTCTGATTCTGGAACTTCTAATGATTCTTCAATAATGTAACCACGGACAAATTCTACAACTAGTTCCATTTCTTGCATCTTACCACTTTTATCAACGAATAAACATTGTTTAAACGTTCTAGTATAACCAGGTTGTACAATTTGGCTTTCTAGATTCAAAGTTGGAGTATTAAACTTTGTTAATACACCAATGACTTGGTCTCTTATTTTCGTAGAATCATTTCCACTTAATAATATATCTTGTAAAGCTCTCGCAATAATATCATTTTTTCTTCTGATAACATTATCGCCAGTACCTGTAATTATTTGAACTAATTTTAAAGTTTTTTCAATAATAGGTAATTGAGTTGGAGAAGAAGCATCCAATAATAGTGCTAAATCATCTACATCTAATAGCCATACTGGAATCCGTAATATTTCTGTATCCGGATCAATAACGTTTGTTGTATAAGATTTATAACTTAGCTTTGGATTAAAATCATGTAGTTTCCCAAAAGCATGACTATACTCTCCATATGCATCAAAGAAGAATAAGGCAGAGTTTACTGGAGGGGTTGGACTACTTGTAAATAATTTCTGTAAAATAGATGCAACGGTACAACTTTTACCAGCACCAGAGTTTCCTAAAATAGAAAAATGGCTATTAAAGAATTCATTAATGCTTACATTTATTTTATATCCTGTGTAAACATTACTTGTACCAAAGTTTGTGAAACCAAAAGTTGTTTCTTGTTTTCCATACAACAACTCTAATTCTTCATCTTTTATTAATCGAACATTCGATTTAAAAGATGGTTTTACACTTGCTCCTGGTGTAAAGTTGCCATTATTAATTTCTCCAACGATATTTACAATCATCTTTGTTTGATTGGTATTGGCTATTTCTCCTACAACTTTCCGATCTGTCCCATCTTCAAATACGGCATGCATGTTTACTAAGTTTGGTTGTTCGTTAATATCAATTTCTAATTTAACGGTAACGCTATTATCAATGATTTCTTCAATTCTTCCTAGCATCTAATCACCCTCTATTCTTTATCAGTATATCATAACAACTTTTTTTTTGAAACATTTTCTATAAAATTTAAATAATTAATATAGTCTAATAATATTTCTCATGATATAATAATATAGAATAAAAATAGAATAAACTAGAGGGCGTGTGTATATGAAAATATATTTAGTAGATGATTATGAGATATTTACATATTCTTTACCGAATAAGATTGAAGATGCTTTTGTTATTAACTATGTTCATTATTCTGGAAAAGAAGAATCTATCACTTTTATGGCAGAAGATAATATGTGGGTGATTCAAAGCTCTTCTGAGATACATTTTCAAAATGATTATGGAGAAGTTGCGAAAGAAGCACTTCAAAATGATTCAATTTATACCGTACAATTTAGTGACTTGACAGATTTTGTCACTTTATATTGTTTTGATGCTCATCAGGAATTTTATGATTATGATATTATCGATCGAAATCGATTAACGGTTGGAAGAGCAGGAAATTTGGATATTTTATATGATCATCCTAAACTAGGATCTCCTGAGTTCCGTATTGTACAACAAAATAATAATTGGTTTTTAGAAGATAATGGTTTAGAGCAAACGAAAGTATATGTAAACAGCCGAAGAGTTCGTAAAACAATTCTTCATTTAGGAGATGTAATCTTTACCAATGGTCTTAAGATTATTTGGTTAGATACCTTTTTAAAATTTAATGCTCCTAATCAAAAAGTTAGTACAACTCTTAGCCCTCATGTGGGGCAAGGAAGTTCAGGAGAAAATGTTTACTCCCCAGTAAAAGATACAGAACGCTCTATTGTTTTATATAATGATAATCAAGTTTTCTTTCATACTCCACGAATGAAAGAAATGATTGAAAATAAGTCAATTGAAATAGAACGTCCTCCTCAATCTATGATTGGAGATGATTTACCAGCATTTTTAAGTATTGGAACAACAGCGGTCATGGGAGTATCTTCCCTATTTACTGCTTTTGTTGCCATTGCAAGAGTAGGATCTGGAAATGCCGG
>CACZOQ010000073.1 GCA_902782835.1 uncultured Erysipelotrichaceae bacterium
AGACGAGCTTAAAAATTCGTTAAAGGGCATATCTGTGAAACCTTTGGTGTTTGCTTCTTACGCCCAGTTTGGGGTGGATGCTGGAGATGAAGATAATGGGCAACTCATAATGGCATATGAGAAATGCCCCACTATCTGTGGAGACCAGTTATTGTGGTTAATCTATACGTTATTACTGATGATTGATTACGGAACTGGATAGAAACCTGTATTGTGGCGAAAGCTATGTGCAGCGTAGCCTGTCTTGAGTGAGAGTTTTGGGATAAATGATCTTATTTATTATAAGCGGCCACTTATAATAAATATTGCATTTTGAAATGACTCTTGCAAAAAAGAATTAGAGATGAAGAATTGTTGGGGAAATCCCCTAGAGTGTACTATTAAATTAGGATTGCAGTGGATACTAAGTGGTAATCAAGTCATATGAACGGTGACGTCATAGAGATTCTTATAATGGGGAACCGCAATTCTGGTAACGGAATTGTAAGAATCGGGGAAATCCTACTTGACCTAAGATTCAAAGTTAACTATTTTAATCGCCAACAATTAATATGCAAGTAAAAGTAGTATGACTACTTTTTTTGTTGCCCTGAGTTTGTTATAATAAAAAAAGCATGGTAGGTGAGAAAAATGCCAAAAAAGAAAAAAGAAAGTGAATTAAAAAATTTAATTGAAGAAACTAGAAAAAAAGAAAAAGTCAAAAAAGAAACGATTGATTGGAAATGGATTCGCATAATTACCATATTATCACTTGGTATTTCTTTTATATTAGGATTCATCTCTCAAATGACAGTCCCTAACTTATCATTAGTTTTAGGAATACTGATAACATTACTCTTTATTATGATAGGAATTATATTTGACATTATTGGAGTAGCAGTAACGACTGCTGAAGAAGCTGTTTTTCATTCTATGAGTTCACGCAAAGTAAAAGGAGCATCCGTTGCTGTTAGATTAAAAAAAAATGCCGATAAAGTATCTAGTTTTTGTTGTGATGTAATAGGAGATATATGTGGTATCATTTCGGGAGCTGCAGGGACAGCTATTGCAGCCATATTAGTAACGAAATATCATTTAAACTTATTGCTAGTTGGATTGATTATCACTTCTGTAATCTCTTCTTTTACAATTGGCGGAAAAGCAATTGGAAAAAGTTTTGCAATCAATAAAAGTGATATTATTTTATATGAATTTGCTAAATTCATTGCTAATTTTTACCATTAAGAATCATTTACAAAAAGAAACACTTGTGATATATTAAAGCCATAAACGGAGGAGTCGGAATGGGATATAAATTGGACGATAAAGATATAAAACTGTCCGGAAAACAATTACAAAAAATAGGGACTGGAGTCAAAGGAGATGTATATAAATATCGAGAAGATGCATTAAAAATATTTCGACAGGGTACAGAACCTCCAATTGATTTAGAAACAGCAGAATATTTAGCATCTATTTCAACCAGTCAAATTTTACTTCCTAAAAGACTATTATTTTATAATCATTCATTTCGTGGTTATACTTATAAATTAGTCTCTAGAAAAGGAACGGGCAAGAGACTCATAATGTTACCTAAAGATGAATTAATAGGGAATACTTCTATTTTAGAAGAAGATGCAAGTACACTGAGTGGAAAAAGGGTTTTATTAAATGGAATAGAACCCGCTAATAGTATTTTTAATGGTGATCTTTATTTAACGGATCCAACAGGTTATAGAGTGTTAGATATAGAAGAGACAGAAGAATTAGAAAAAATGAATAAATATCAAATTCATTTATTACTCAGTGCCCTTATATGTCAAGAACTAAGAAATAATAATTTTTCTTCAAAAGTTGAACGAGAAATAAAGGGATTATTAGAACTAAAAGATGAAGATGAAGATGGTAGCTCATACTTTAAAAATATTATGGGTAACTGTGATACAATAAAACAATTTGTAAAGAAGATGCAATAGACAAGAGCAAATCTTGTCTTTTCTTTGTTCCTATAGTAAAATAAAATAAGTTTTGAGGTGACAAAAATGATACAAGTAAACAATGTGAGTTTAAAATTTGGAAAAAGGATATTATTTGAAGATGTGAACTTAAAATTTACGAATGGAAATTGTTATGGTTTGATAGGAGCAAATGGATCTGGAAAATCTACTTTTTTAAAATTACTAAGTGGAGAGTTGGAAACAACAACAGGCGAAATAATCATTAGTAAAGGAGAAAGACTCTCTATTTTGAAACAAGATCACTACCAATTTGAAGATAAAAGAGTAATTGATGTTGTTATTATGGGAAATGAAAAATTATATTCTATTATGGAAGAAAAAGACAAAATGTATTCCCAAACAGAGTTTTCCGAAGAAGATGGCATGAGATTAGCTAATTTAGAAGCAGAATTCATGGAATTAGATGGTTGGAATGCAGAACCAGATGCAGCGGCATTATTAAACAATTTAGGAGTAGAAGAACAATACCATTATCTAACAATGAAAGAACTCCCAGTAAAACTAAGAGTTAAAGTATTATTAGCCCAATCATTATTTGGAAATCCAGATATATTGTTACTAGATGAACCTACAAA
>CACZOQ010000074.1 GCA_902782835.1 uncultured Erysipelotrichaceae bacterium
AATGCTAAAAGATATTGCTTTATTTGATACTATGTATGAGAAGAATCTTACATATTTTAAAGAAATATCTTTATATATTATTGCTGGTGAAAAGAAACTTGAAGAATTAAGAGAAAAAGTATTACCAGAATTAAAGAAAAAAGCAGAAAAGTCTGGGGAACAAATTGATGTTCAAAAAGTTAATGATATGGAAAATACGATTAATCGTTTTGAAAAGAAAATTTATGATTTAAAAACAACTCGTATTATTTCGATTCAAATGGCTCCACAAATTCGTCTTCTTCAGAATAATGAAGCCGAACTTGTTGAAAAAATTCAAAGTTCTATTACGAATACGATTCCTTTATGGAAGAATCAAATGGTATTGGCTTTAGGTATTACGAATGCGAAAAGTGCTTTAAAGGACCAGCAAGCTGTGGCTAATTTAACTAATGAAATGTTAAAGAAGAATAGTGAAACTTTGAAACAAGGTTCTATTGATATAGCTAAAGAATCTGAAAGAGCGATTATTGATATTGAAACATTGAAGAAAACGAATGCTGATATTATTGAAACCTTAGACTCTGTTATTGAAATTCATAAAAATGGTAGAATTCAAAGACAACAAGCTGAAGAAGAACTTAAACAGATTGAAAAAGAGTTAAAAAATAAGATGCTAGAAATCAATATGGATCATATTAATTAATAAGCCGCCGAAGTCGTCGGCTTATTTTTGGAGGTTAGAAAATGAATAATAAAGATTATTTAGTGGATGTATATAAAGATTTTTTTGAAACTTCATATGTATCTTCAGATGAAAGAGAAATAAGTGATTCTACTTCTTTTGATTTTTCTAATATTGATACTTTACAAATAGATGATGAATCTAAGGAGTTATTAAAAAAAATCTTTGATTATATGAGAACATATCATAATCAAGAAGAGGATGTTTATTTAGATTTTCATTTTATTATACAAAGTAATAATCAAGAATTGATACAGAAATTTGAAGAAATTGTAGAAAGTGCCAATAGAGAGTATTCGTATGTAGGGCAGAATAAAGGATATCTATCTTTTTATGAAGTTGATACTTTGGATAAGATTAAAACTGTTTTTCAAAATCAGTTTATTGTTATAAAAGATTTAAAAGGTTTTTCTTTAAGGGATGAGGCATTTAAGAAAGTATTCTTTCATGTTTTAGAAGAAAATATACATCATAAGATTTTTATCATTGAAGGAGAAAAAGAAGATATTGATTATTTCTTTGAATTTGATCGTGATTTAATTGATCAATGTTTCCCATTTGTATTTAAAGGTCAAGATCCTGATGTTTTGGATGTTTATCAAGAAGTATTAAATATTACTCATCAAGATTCTGAAAGTGAGTTTGCAGTAAAAATACTGGATTATATTTCTGAAACATATGGAAAAGAGAAAATTGATTATCCAAGTTATCGGGATCGTTTATGTCGAGAAATTGTTTTTCATCATGATGTTCCAAAACTAGAAAGTGAAAAGACAATGGAAGAAATCTTTGAGCAATTAAATGAGTTAGTAGGACTTGAAAAAGTAAAGAAGACTTTACATGAATTAGTAGATTATATGAGTTTACGAGATAAAGCCAAAGATTTAAAACTGAATAATGTTAATTTACATATGGTCTTTTTAGGAAATCCTGGTACTGGTAAAACTACTGTTGCGAGAATCATTGTGGATATTTTATATCATTTAAAATATATTAAGCAAAATAAATTAATTGAAGTGACTTCTAAAGATTTGGTAGCAGAATATGTTGGGCAAACAGCTCCTAAGACCATGGAGGTTGTAGAAAGAGCAAGAGGAGGAGTTTTATTTATTGATGAAGCTTATGCTTTAGCTAGTAAAGATAATCAAAACTCTTATAATGCAGAAGCGATTGCTACTTTAATTAAAGCAATGGAAGATTATCGAGATGATTTGGTTGTTATTTTTGCAGGATATACAAAAGAAATGAGAGATTTTTTAGATTCAAATTCTGGAATTGTTTCTAGGATTGGATATACTTTAGAATTTGATGATTATACTGAAGATGAGCTAGTTGCTATATTTGATGGTATGGTAAAAAAAGCTGGATTTGTTGTCAAAGAAGATGCTTATCCTGTACTTCGTAAAATTATTGAGGATAATAAAGATACAAAGAATTTTGGAAATGCTCGTTTTATTCGAAATGTATATGAAAAGACTATTGTTAAACACGCAAGTAATGTAAAGGATAAAAAGAGAAAAGATGTACTTCGTACGATTACGAAAGATGATATTTCTTGTGAAAATTTAAAAAGTTTTTTATAAATTTTTCTAGATTTTAATTTTGTGTTATAATTATTTATGAAAATAAGGAGGATAAAAAATATGATGAAGATAATGGATGGAAATGAAGCCGCTGCTTATGTGTCTTATAATTTTACAGAAGTAGCTGGTATATATCCAATTACTCCAGCTAGTCCTATGGCTGAACTTACGGATAAATGGAGTAGTGAAGGAAAATTAAATTATTTTGATACTCCCGTAAAAGTAGTAGAGATGGAGTCTGAAGCGGGGGCTGCCGGTATGGTTCATGGATCTTTACAAGCAGGAGCTCTTACTACGACGTATACAGCTAGTCAAGGGTTGTTATTAATGATTCCCAATATGTATAAAATAGCTGGTGAATTATTACCTTGTGTTATTAATGTTGCTGCACGTAGTTTAGCAACACATGCACTATCAATCTTTGGGGATCATCAAGATGTTTATGCTACTAGAGGTACTGGTTTTGCCATGCTTGCTTCTAGTTCTGTACAACAAGTTATGGATTTAACAGGTGTTGCTCATCTATCAGCTATTAAAGGGAGAGTTCCTTTTGTAAATTTCTTTGATGGATTCCGTACGAGCCATGAGCTTCAAAAAGTAGAGGTTATTGATACGGATAAGTTAAAAGGATTAATTGATCAAAAAGAATTAGCTGAGTTTAGAAATAGAGCTATGAATCCTAATAAACCATCAATTCGTGGAACTGCTCAAAATGAAGATATTTATTTCCAAGCTACGGAGGTTAGAAATAAGTATTATCAAAAAGTTCCTGATATCGTTTATGATTACATGATGGAAATTAATAAAATTACAGGAAAAGATTATAAACCATTTAATTATTATGGTCATCCTAATGCTAATAAAGTGATTGTGGCAATGGGATCTGTTTGTGAGACTGTTCGTGAGACTGTAGAATATTTGGTAAAAGAAAAGAATGAAACGATTGGTCTTATGGAAGTACATTTATATAGACCATTTAGTGCTAAATATTTTTTAAATGAATTACCAAAAACGGTTAAGAAAATAGCAGTATTGGATCGTACAAAAGAACCAGGAGCTAGTGGAGAGCCTTTATATTTGGATGTTGTTCAAACAATAAAAGATGCTGATGCTAGAGTTAGTGTTTATGGTGGACGTTATGGTCTATCTAGTAAAAATACAACTCCTGCTATGATTAAAGGTGTATTCGATTTCTTAGATACGAGAGAAGTACATTCTAATTTTACTGTAGGTATTTTAGATGATATTACCAATTTAAGTATTCCATATGATGATAAATTCATGCTTCCTAGTGAAAATGCTGAATTCTTAATCTATGGTTATGGTAGTGATGGAATGGTATCTGCATCAAAAGATTTGATGAAAATTACAGGTACTTATACCAATGCTTATGTACAAGGATATTTCCAATATGATTCTAAAAAAAGTGGTGGAGTTACCATTGCTAATTTACGTTTTGGAAAAAATCCTATTGCTAGTACTTACTATGTTGAGAAAGCTAATATAGTTGTTTGTACGAAAGATAGTTATCTTCACCGTATTCGAATGTTAGAAAAGATTTGTGATAAAGGAGTCTTTATCCTAAATACGAATAAGAATGCTGATGAAGTTTTAGCTATGATGAGTAGTCATGATAAAAAAATCTTACAAAATAAACATATTAAAATGTTTATTGTTGATGCAAGTAAAATTGCAAGTGATTCTGGTTTGCCTGGTAAAATTAGTACGATTATGGAGACCATTATCTTTAGATTAGGAAAGATTGTTGACTTTGATTTTGCTATTCAAAAAATAAAAGAAAATCTATCTGTAAAATTTGCAAATAAAGGTGGAAATATTGTTGAAAAGAATATTAAGGCTATTGATGCTTCTTTAGAATGTTTAGTACCAGTTAAAGTGCCTTATGTTGATTTTGATAATGATGTTACTCCTAAGAAGAGTTTATTTGAAGTTATTGATTCTATGGAAGGGGATTCTTTACCTGTTAGTAGTTTTGTTAAAATGCCTAATGGTGAATTTGAAGCAGGAACTTCTAAATTAGATAAGAGAGATAGTAGTGACATGGCGCCATGTTATGATTCGAATAATTGTATTAATTGTAATATGTGTAGTTTAGTTTGTCCTCATGGAGTAATTCGTCCATTCTTATTAAATGAAAAAGAAGTAATGGATGCTCCAGAAGCTGTTAGTAGACACTTAACGGATGCGAATATTAAAGATCAAGATTTAAAATTTACAATTGGAGTAAGTTTACCAGATTGTACTGGTTGTGGATTATGTAGTGAAGTTTGTCCTGGAAAAGCAGGTGCTAAAGCGCTTGTAATGAAGATGAAAAATGAACTATTAGAAGATAAAAGAGACGAAGAATATAAATACTTATTTAATGAAGTTAAACCTAAAGAAAATGTTATGCCAACGAATACTGTAAAAGGTAGTCAGTTTGTTTCTCCTAAATTTGAATTCCCAGGAGCTTGTGCTGGATGTGGAGAAACTCCATATTTGAAGTTACTTACTCAGTTGTTTGGCGATCGAATGATTGTTGCGAATGCTACGGGATGTTCTTCTATTTATGGTGCTAGTACTCCATCTATGCCATATTCTATTCCATGGGCTAATTCATTATTTGAAGATAATGCTGAATTTGGATTTGGTATGAGAGTTGCTGATAAGACAATTAAAAACCAGATTGTTACATTAATTCAAAATCATTTGGATGATGTTAAAAAGAGTGAAGTGGATATCTATAAAGCATATGCTGAAAATATTAATGAAGAAACTGCAAAAGCTTTATTAGAAATTATTGATGATACAAAGATAGAAAGATTATTAGCTTTGAAAGATTTTATTGCACCTAAGTCTGTTTGGATGATTGGTGGAGATGGTTGGGCTTATGATATTGGATACAATGGTATTGATCATGTATTAGCCAATCGTGAAAATGTTAATATTCTTGTTTTAGATACAGAAGTATATTCTAATACTGGTGGACAAGCTTCTAAGTCCACTCGTCCTGGAGCTGTTGCAAAATTCGCTGCTAGTGGAAAAGAAACTGCTAAAAAGAATCTTGCTAAAATGGCATTATCTTATCCACATGTTTATGTTGGAACCATTTCTTTAGGAGCTAATCCAATGCAAGCAATTAAGGTTATGAAAGAAGCAGAAGCTTATAATGGACCAAGTATTATTATTGCTTATGCACCTTGTATTGCTCAAGGAATTATTAAAGGAATGAAGAATAGTATTAATGAAGAAAAAGAAGCTACGGCTTCTGGATACTTCCCATTATTCCACTATCATCCTGAAAGCAGAGAGTTTAAAGTAGACAGTAATGCTGACTTTACAAAATATGAAGAATTTACGTTAGGAGAGGATCGTTATCGTTCTTTAGAGAAATTAAATAAGAATGGTGGTCAACTTTTAGCAAAGAATAAAGAAGATGCGGAAGCTACTTATGATTATTATAAGAAATTAGAGAATAAGGAAAATAATTAAGGTTTTCCTTTTCTTTTTAACTTTTTTATGTTATAATGTTAACTAATTAAAGGGAGTGGGAGTATGGATGAATATTATGATGAGAACGAAGAACTAGATGATTCTGCAGTTACTGTTATTTCAGTATTATCTTTAGTTTCTCAATGGTTTATTCGTTTTGGCATTTTTGTTGCGATTGTATTAGTTGTTTATTTTCTACTTTGTGGTAAATTTTTAACTCTGTTATTATATGTTTTAGGTTTAATTGCAGCATATTTCTTTGGATATTTCTTTATGTTTCTTTTAGATAAATTTGTTGGAGATGATTAAGAATAACAATATTTTGTTATTCTTTTTTTTATATGATAATTTATAATAACAAGTGCAACACTTGAATAATTTTAATCAAAAAAGTTCATATATTACTCATGATATAATGTTGGTGTCTAAT
>CACZOQ010000075.1 GCA_902782835.1 uncultured Erysipelotrichaceae bacterium
ATTGGTGACGAGTACGGAATTCGAATCCGTGAATGCTGCCGTGAAAGGGCAGTGTGTTAAGCCACTTCACCAACTCGCCATAAAAAATAAAAATGGCGCCCCAACTAGGACTTGAACCTAGGACCCCTTGATTAACAGTCAAGTGCTCTAACCAGCTGAGCTATTGAGGCAATAAAATGGTGGACCTGACAGGACTTGAACCTGTGACCCCACGCTTATCAAGCGTGTGCTCTAACCAACTGAGCTACAAGTCCACTTAAATTAGTACTCCTTTATTTTACAATAAAAGAATTTTTTTTGCAAGTGAAAATTACTATTTTCGAACTGCAAATATAGAATACTATAACTTTTCTTATAAAGTCAAGCTTTTTCTTATTGAATTATTGATTTTATTTATAAAAATATAATTTTTTTCCAAATAATTTGATTTTTAAAGGAAAAAACAAAAAAATACTTGTAAAAATCACATTTTTACGCTAAAATAAATATGCAGTTCGAAAATGGGGTGTTAGCTCAGTTGGTAGAGCAACTGACTCTTAATCAGTGGGTCTAGGGTTCGAATCCCTAACACCCCACCATTTGATTATTCGTTGATTTTATCAACTTTATAAAGGTTATATCAAATAACCTTTTTATTTTTGTCATTCTTTTTTTATCATTCTTATAGTGTTCATTATCTCTTCTTTTATTTGCGATGTAGCTCGTTCTTTGAAATAACTGAATTGTTTGTATATTTTCTTTGTTCCTTTGGGAAGATTACTATTTGTCGAATTCGAATCTAGTAATATCTAAACATAAAAATGTGAGCATCTATCTTCTTTATTGTGATAATTAAGAAAACTGGTATTGGTACCAACGGGTCTTGTTTTACAATTAAGTAATTACCACCATATATAATTTTGCCTGGAACTTCCAATTCGTTCTCAATAATTGCAGTTCCCATATCATAAATTTACTCTCATTACCTAGTAAATCGGTAAGTCTACTCTTTTTTCTCCCTATTAATCTCCTAATAATCATTTTCTTTTTATTATTTAATTATTATCCTACATTGACACAAAAAAAACGGTATTGATCACCGTTTTATTTCTTTTTTTCTCCAATTAAGCATAAACATCCTAGAAAACTAGTATAAAGTACAACAAAAAGTATAACAGATATCATTGCAGTTAGTTCTAGTTGTGATACCATTGGCGTTGCCACTTTCATAATGAATTCGGTTGATGTATAAGCTAGTAAAACTGATTCAATTATATAAACAATCGCTCCAACAATCAGTGCTCTCTTTCTAGAAATATTCATTTCTTTTTCCATTTTTATTCTCCTTTAATGTTTACTTTGACTATCTTATTTTTCCTTTTGCACCCTTCATTCCTTTTACTCCACCATGTGCTGCAAAGCCTTGAAGAATATTTGAAGCAAATGAATGTGTTTTACTCATTCTTTTTTTGTAATCTTTGATTCCAATATTAATCATATCATCTAAAACTTGAGTAAAATTAATTTCTTTCGCATCCCATAGATAGAAAGATAAACTTCCTGGAATTGAATTTATTTCATTAATATATACTTTATTTTTCTTATCATCAATTAAAAAGTCGATTCTTGAATTTCCAGAGCTTCCTAATGCCTTAAATGCTTTGATTGCTATTTCTTCTATTTCTTCTCGTTGCTTTTTAGGTAGTTCAGCTGGTAATTTTCTATTTGCTGAGGCCATTCCCTTGCTTGTCATTTTTGATGTCCCAAGTTTTTTAAATCCCTTTAGCTTTCCTTTACCATTTCCAACATATTTATCATCAAAAGTTAAGAATTTATTTCCAGACAATACTTCTTCTATTTCACTCACTTTTTGAGTTTCATAGCTACCCATAACGGCTATATTTACTTCCTTTAGATTTTCCACCATTTCTTCTACAATTATCTTGCTGTCATATTGGATTGCTTCTTCAATTCCTTCTTTTAATGATTCCTCATCCTCACAAACACTAATTCCAACACTAGATCCTGTAGTAGCTGGTTTTACAATTACTGGGAATTTAATCTTCTTTATTTTTTTAATAACGTCTTCCATATTTTGTTTATAATCTATATCATAAAACCATACATAATCTGTCATTGGTAGACCTGCTTCTTTCCAAATATCCTTCATAATCACCTTGTCTTGTCCAGCTACTGCTGCATAAACATTTGGTCCAACAAATGGAATCCCTATTGTTTGAAGGTATCCTTGAAGAACACCATCTTCTACATTCGTTCCATGGACAATTGGGAAGGCTATGTCAATCTCTTTTACTGTTCTTTTTAAAAGACCTTTTTTCTTTTGAAGTACATAACTACCATCTTTATAATATAAAACTACGTTATCACTATATTTTTTAATTAAGTTTAAATCTTGGTATACATCAATCTCTTTTAACATTTCTCCTGTATACCACTCTCTATCTTTGGTTATATAAATTGGAATTATTTCATATTTTTCTTCATCCATTTTATTCATTGCTTGAATGGCAGATATGATACTAACTTCATGTTCTACACTTTCTCCACCAAAAATAACACCGACTCTTATACTCATACTTTCACTCTCCTACTTTTCGTTATATGTATCTGGTAAATCGTTTTCAAATAAAGCATATACTTCTTTTTTCGTTGCTAATTGTTCTATAAAAGGATATGCTTCTCTAACATCATTAAATACAATTATTTTTTCTTTGTCAAATCCTTTTAATAATAAACCTTCTTTTATTGGCTTTGTTTTTTTCTCTCCAATTAAAATTGCATAATTTGCTACTTCACTTATTTGTTCTCCAAATATTTTGTTGTATTCATCTTCTTTTTCTCCTAATTCTATCATTCCTGGGGTAACAACGACTTTTTCTCCAGGCATCATTTTTAAAACTTCTACTGCATTTTTGGCACCAGTTGGATTAGAATTATAGGCATCATCTATCATATAAAAATTA
>CACZOQ010000076.1 GCA_902782835.1 uncultured Erysipelotrichaceae bacterium
ATTAATTGTGAATTAGATATAGGAATATGTTTTTCACGATCAAATTCAGATGGTTTGATTTTTTCTATTTCACCGTTTTCATTCTGAACATACATTTTACCATAACTATCTAAAGCAACTTCATTTGAAGCATGCTCTTTCGCAATATTACCAGAAGCGATTTTACTAATTTCTTTGAATTGTTTTGCTTTTTGAATTTCTCCAGTAAGTTGAATTACCTGAGGCATGATAGTACGATAAGCTTCAGTGCCACCTAAAGCACTTAAATGCTGTGAGCGACGCTGAATCATGGTTGCCATATTTACAATCTTATTTATCTCATTTGGATTACCATCTAATGATTGTATAAGAGAGGTTAATTCTTTATCTAATACATCAAGTTTAGCACTTTCATCATCATTCCCAGAAGGAATTTTTGATGAAGAACCTTGCTGTATACCAGTCATTCCTGGAATAAAGGGGGTGTATATTAATCCACCCCCTTGTTGCATTTTCCGTAACTTCATTATTTTAAAGCTCTTAATATAAGTTTAATCGTATTATCATTTAATTTTGCTATTGCTGCGTGCGCGGCTTTATTATTATCAACTCAAATGCGTTCATCCGGTTCTAATGTATATCGAGTTTTACCATTTAAACGTCCTCCTTTTTTATTCAAAGTAGGTACAGGAGAAGAAATATAAGCCCTTCCAATAGCAGGTATTGTCAATGCATATTTATATGCTGCACGTTTTAAGGCATCATTTCTTCTAGTAAGATAATCTTCATACACCTCCGCGTCATAGATATCCGTATGTTTTTTACTAATTCAATCAGCAAAATCTGTATACTGAAGACGTTCATCATAAGGTAACTTTGATCATAATGCTTTTAAGTTTTCACCAGTAGAAGATTTACCATTATTAAATAAATTATATAAATCGTCATCAAATTGTTTTGTAATACGTTCTTGTTCAAGATTTGTTGCATATGTTTTTGCTCTATCAAGATCTTGTTGAATAAGATTCTGTCACTCGAGTCTTCTATTTTGAGAAGATTGATCCTTACGAATAATATTCGCAGCTTCTTCATTCTTTTTAGCAGAATCGACTGCAGCATCAACTTTCTTATTTTCATTAGCAGTTTGTGTAGCAGCAAGAATGTTTTTATTTTGTATCTCATTGTTATATTGTTCTTTTGCAGTATAATCTTGAGATAATTGTGTATTAATTTGATTTTCTCTATTTAATAATTGTGCATCAGTATCTTTTTTAATAGCGTAATTTGTAATCGCATCATTCGTAACAGGTGTTCTTGAACTACGTGTACGTTCATCATTTATTTCTTCTTTAACTCTTTCTAAAGCAGGATTTGTTGTACGAATACCATTTAAAGTTGGAGCTGTGGAATGAACACGTGCTGCTTCAGCAGCTTCAAGTTTTTTAGTTAAATAGTCGTTTTGATATTTATTTGTTTTTAAATATCCTATTTCTGAAAGAACTTGTGGAAGATATTTAATTAATCCCGAAGGATTATTAACATTCCAACCTGTAGTTGATGAACCATTATCTGCAGAAATAATACCACCTTTCTTGCTCAAAATAATTCCTGCTTCACGAAGTTCATCTTTATGAGCATTTAAAAATTCAGCAAAGTCTTTAAAAGATGTTTTCTCTTTTCTGAGTACATCCATTGGATTATTAGATTTCATCATTGCAGATATAAGTTTTGCATCTTTTGCTAATTTTTCTGATTGTTTCTTTGCAATCTTTTCTTTTGATCTGCGTTGATTTGCCGTCTTTTTATTTGTCTTTACTTCAGTAGTAGAAACGTTTTCACTAGAAGCAAGTTTTATTCTACTAGGATCGATATAATTTCCAGTAGGATTATATTGTCTAAGTGCAGCAGAAGCAGGATCAAAGGAAAGTCTTAAAGGTTGTTCTTGTAAATGAGATATGGATTGTATACCAGGATAAGGATTACCAGAATTTCGACTATTCATTGCGGAAGAAAATTCTTCAGGTGTTGGTTGAGGTATACTTACTCTAGGAGAAACATATCTACGTTTTAAGCCATTGGGAATCATTATAGGTGTTTCCTGTGTAGTAGGATTAGGAATGATTCTTGGCATAGGTTCACCAGTAGTCCTTGCACCTTCAAGAACCATAAGTCCTCTAGATGTAGCTTCAGGAGTAATAGTTGTTTTAGGGACAGTATAAGAACGTTTAGTCACAACATCTATTTCTGGTAATATAGAATAACGAGGTTCTCCAAAACCACGTATTTCTTCAATATGTGGCATATCTGCTCTAGCGTATGCGGAACCTAACGCTGTACGATACGATCTTGAACCAATTCCTGATGCTGGAGATTCTTCTCCAATTCCTAATTTAGTATCACTTATCCTTCGTGTATAAATAGAATTAGTTAATGCTTTTTGTACTTCTGGGTTTTTAATATTAGCATCAATAAATTTTTGCCGTCTATTTGCATGAAATGGATTCATCAAATCGGCAAGATAACCTGCTTTACTATACGAATTTTTACGATCTTCTACTCACGCTTTACCCTTCTCCTTAATATTTGCTAATTGGCTAGGCGTTTTTTCTGACACACTTACTAATTGGCCGTTCTTTTCAGTTAATCTAAAACCAAAATTATGTAAAAGTTTTTTAGTATCTGTAGGAATCGCATCACCTTCTATATTATGGTTGTTTTTAAGAATATCAACCAAAGTTGAACCAGCTTTATCTTTAGCATCAATGATAGTTCTAACTTCTTCATTAGAAAGTTTTATATCTGTTGCTTCTTTAGCAGAAGCCGTCGTTTTTAATTTAAAAGTATGGGCTATTTCTTGTGCAGCAGCAACTTTATTGTTTTTAAGAGTTTCAGAAATTTGACTAGCAAGTCTTTGTTCTCCTCGTCCACTATGTACTAAACGTCCTGTATTTAACAATGCTTGTAAGCCAGCAGATACCGCAACAACATCTTCTGAA
>CACZOQ010000077.1 GCA_902782835.1 uncultured Erysipelotrichaceae bacterium
AAATTAGGTACTTATGAAATTACGTATGATGTAAAAGTTGGTTTTCTTCATCGGAAAGTCAAAAGAAAAGTTCATATACGGGATCAAAAAAAACCAAAACTAGAAGTGTCTAGTGATGATTTGTATTTATGCCCTGGTGTTGATATTGTGCCTGAAAAAGTAAAAGCAACTGATAATTATGATGGGGATTTATCGGATAAAGTTGAGCAGGTTATCAGCAAAGATAAAACGACTATTACATATCGTGTGAGTGATAGTAGTGGAAATAAAAGAGAAATTGTTAGAAAAGTTTTCTTTAAGGATAATCAAAAACCAGAAATAACTCTTAAAGGTAGTGAAACAATTTATACTTATTTGGGAGAAAAATTTGAAGATCCTGGGGTTGAGGTAATAGATAATTGCGATAAAGATATTGCTGGTAAATGGAAAGCATCTGGTGGTGTTGATTCTAATACGTTGGGTGAATATCCTATCACCTATGAAGTGGAAGATGCTGCTGGAAATAAAGCGAGTATTAGCCGAAAGGTTATTGTTCGAGAGAGAAAGGGTATTGTTTACTTAACGTTTGATGATGGACCTAATAGTGGTACTACCAATGTTATTTTAGATATATTGAAAGAAGAAGGTGTTAAGGCTACTTTCTTTGTTACCAATAAAGGACCTGATGATTTAATTAAACGAGAGTTTGATGAAGGACATACTGTTGCATTACATACTGCTAGTCATGATTATTCTATTGTTTATGCATCAGAGGAATCTTATTTTAATGATTTGCTTAGTGTTCAAGAACGAGTAAAGAATATTACAGGTTTTGAAAGTAAAATTATTCGTTTTCCTGGTGGAAGTAGTAATACGGTTAGTCGCAAATATTCAAATGGAATTATGACTCGTCTTACTCAAGAAGTTGTAAATCGAGGCTTTAAATATTATGATTGGAATATTAGTAGTGGTGATGCTGGTAATACGACCGATCCGGATGTCGTATATAGTAATGTTGTGAATAGTTTGAGACAAGATCGTGAGAATATGGTATTGATGCATGACATTAAAACTTATACAAGAGATGCCTTACGTAGAATTATTCAATATGGAAAGAATAATGGTTATTCATTTGAGAAAATTACAATGGATACCGAGATGGTTACACAAAGAGTTAATAATTAGGAGTTTTTATGCAATTAGAAGAGTTTCAAAAGAGGGATCCTTCCTTTCAAGAAAATATGTTTTTGTCTCATGCAAATGAAATCATTAAGAGGATGTTTACGTCTATTTCTTGTAATCAGTTGGAGAATATTCAACATTTTGTTAGTAAGACTGTTTATCAAAATTTGAAAAAGGAGATAGAAGAGGCTTCTTCTTTTTTCTCTCGTTTGATTTATGATGAAATAAAAGTATCTACTCTTATTGATGATTTTAAAGAAATAGATGGTTATTGGATGATTCATGTAACTGCTCATTGTAAGTATCTAAAGTATTATTTATCATTGAGGGATGGTCATATTGTGAAGGGAAATGATACGGTTCGCCAAGATCAGAATTTTAAAGTTGTATTTAAGAAGAAGATCGGTGCCTCTTCTAATGAATTTCGTTGCTTAGGTTGTGGAATTACTATTTCTATTCATGAGGGTGGAAAATGTCCACAATGTGGTCGTATTTTTGATTTAGAATTATTTGATTATATTTTGGATTCTATTGTTTAAGAAGAGGATGGTTAGTGTATGAGAAAGAAATTATTGTGTGTAATATCTCTTACTCTATTTTGCATTTCTTTGCCAGTTATGGCTGATTCTGGCTGGGATAGTGATTATAGTTCAGGAGGAGGTAGTGGTAATAGTTGGAGCAGCAGTGATCGTTACAGTGGAAGTAGTTATCGTGGCCATGATACTCATTCTTCTTCCCAAAAGAGGAGTTCTGCTGTTTCAGATAAGGGCATTATCTTTTTTTTCCTTTTGTTTGCAGGAGCTGGTGCCGGTATTGTTATTTTAAATATTCTTTCTCATAAATCAAAACCTTCTTTTGCAAAAGAAATAAATCATACAGATATTGTTCAGTCTTTTTTTCCACAATATACAGAAAAGGATTTGTCTTTGCTTTTATATCAGAAATTTGTAGATATACAAAAAGCTTGGATGAATTTTGATTATGAGTCTTTAAAAAAATTATGCTCTATGGAGTTATTTGAGTCTTATAAGGCTGATTTAGAAGTATTAAAACTTAAAAAAGGACAAAATGTAATGGATGATTTTTCTTGCATATCTGCTAGTATTCGAGATATCCATAAAGAGCAAGATATGATTGTGATTGAAATGTATTTAAGAACTTCTTTTTATGATTATGTTATAAATGTAGAAGATCAATCTATTATTCGAGGTACCAGTGAGCAAAAAATTCAAAATCATTATATATTGAAATATGCAATCTCAAGTACTTTTGAGAAAGAGGCATGTCCATCATGTGGGGCATTGGTATCTTCAAACGAGTGTCCATATTGTCATAGTTTTGTTAAAGATAGAATGATGGATTTTGTATTAATCTCCAAAAAGAAGTTTGAAGATTAGACAAATTTTATAATATGCTATATAATACATGAGGAGTGATTTAATGGGATTATTTAGACCAAAGATTTATCAAAAGAGTATTTTTGATATTGATTATAAAAAATTAAAAGAATCAGGAATTCGTTGTTTGGTTTTTGATTTAGATAATACTTTGGGATTAATTTCTCATAAGAGTTGCCCTAAAGAGACTAAGGATTTATTAAAAAAAATAAAAAAAGATTTTATTGTTGTTATTTGTTCCAATAATACAAAAAAAAGATTAAAACCATACTTAGAGGAATTAGAAGTAGATGGAGTTGCATGGAGTATGAAGCCTCTGCTACGAGGGCTTGTAATTTTAAAAAGAAAATATCATTTAAAAAAGAAAGAAATGTGTATTATTGGAGATCAAATTGTAACAGATGTTTTAGCAGGAAATCGTTTTCGAATTAAAACAGCTTTAGTAGATCCTATGGGTGAAAAAGATTTAAGAATTACAGGGTTAAATCGTAAATTGGAAGCTATAATTGTGAAACATTATGAAAAAAGAGGCTTATTTGAGAGGGGGAAATACTATGGATAGTGAAAAGCGATGCGCTGGATGTGGTGTCTTGCTACAGGATGAGAATGTATTGCAGGAAGGATATACAACAAGTTTAGAAAATGATATTTGTCAAAGATGTTTTCGCATGAAAAACTATGGGGAATATCAAATTGTTACAAAGTCAAATGAGGAATATATTAATATACTAAAAGGTGTTGCCCAAACGAAAGATTTAGTTCTTTATATTACAGATTTATTGAATTTAGAAAAGAATATTGAAGAAATACGTTCGATTATTCCAAATAAAATGATATTGGTATTAAATAAAAAAGATGTTTTACCAAAGTCTGTTAAAGAGACAAAATTAATTGATTATTTAGCTTCTAAGAATATTCATTTTGAAGAAGTTATTGTTGTTTCTGTTCAGAAGAATTATAATATTGATTATTTATTAAAAAGAATAAAATTTTACCAAACGACTAAGAATGTATATGTAGTAGGTCGAACAAATGCTGGTAAGAGTAGTTTAATTAACAAGCTTATTCAGAATTATTCTTGTAATACACAAGAATTAACGATGAGCCCTTTACCATCTACTACTTTGAATACTGTTAAAATTGATATTAATGAGCATTTAACATTAATTGATACTCCTGGTCTGGTGGATATTGGTTCTATTTTAAACCATGTTGATGAGAAAATGGTTAAGAAGATTTCTGCTAAAAAGGAGATAAAGCCTAGAACGTATCAACTTCGTAAGAATCAATCAATTCTTATTGAAGATCTTGTCCGTATAGATTATGTTGAGGGAGAAAGAAATAGTTTTACTTTATTTGTATCCAATGATTTGAAAGTACGTCGGTTATTGAATTTATTTAATAATGAAGAACTTAAGGATAAGAATAAGATTACATATTCTGTAAAATATGATGAAGACTTAGTGATTAGTGGTTTAGGTTTTATCAAGATTGTTAATAAAGGAGTTATTGATTTATATATTGATAAAGATGTTGATTCCTTTATGCGTAAGAGTTTAATTTAGAAGATTTTATCTTCTTTTTTTATAAAAAAATTCCCTAGCGTAATCTAGGGAATTCTTTACTTTTGACGTATTGATTAATAAAACAAATTGAATCATCACGATTTTTTTTACTGATTTTTCGTATTCTTTCTAAAGATTCTGGTTCTTGAATTGCCATTTCTAATATTTTTTGTTTTATATTTTCAATAGATAGAAATTCATTGAGAGATTGTCTACTATTAATGGTTGCATCGGATGTGTTAATCATATAATTTGCAATGATTGCCATTTCTTGAATATAGGGAAGTTTATTTGTATGATTTCTTTGATTTACTAAACCATTTAATAGTTCTCTTTGCATATGTGTATAAAATGTTTTTTCTAACCAATATGTAAAATCTGTATCTGGATGTTTTTGTGCTGATAATAGTCCTTGAATATAGGGATATACCATATCGAATGTATCATTCCATGTGTCTAGGTTTATGAAATCAAATGGTAAATCATCTTGTTGAATGCATTCTATGGCATCTTTTCTTTCTAATGATATTTTGTCATGATTTGGTGTTTGAGGATATATGATTTCCTTATAAAGATCTAAAACGTCTTCATTATTATCTACGATTGTTATTTTTTTTACTTCTTCTTTTTGAGCTAACATATAGGCTACATATCCTAGACCACAACCACATACAAGGACACTACCATGAGCGTTTTGGACACATGCATTTAATGAGTTGATTTCAAATGGCTCAACGCTCATCCATCCGACTACGGAATTTGCCTCACATAATATGGGTACTCTGATAAACGAATCACAAGTAAAATATTTTCTTGTTATACCATAGTTACTATCTAAATCTATTTCATCTTCATCATAGGAGGTTAAACAATTTTTTTGTATGATTCTTCTATTATATTGCATTTTCCCTTTGCTAGTACCAGAAGGTATTTTTATATCTTGAAAATATGGAATACTCATAATTGCTTTTTTAGATAAGGATGTTATTGTTATTTGCTTTTTCATTTTTTCAGGAATATCTTCTTCAGTTATTCTTTGAACGCTTGCTAGACCGTCCAATAATATACATTTATCTTCTAGTTTTAGAGATGATTCAATATCACTCATTAATCTGTTTGTTTTTCCGTTATTAGATAAAATGATCATTTTATTCCCCCTTTGTAAATATTTGCTATTTTACCATATTTTTTTTTATTAATCAAATTATTATTCGTAATTCATTGTGAAAAAGATTTTGTCAAAAACCTGTCAATTATAAAAAAATACTTTTTTTTTTCTTTACAATTATTTGGGTTTTGGGTAATATTAATGTAGGTAGTGGTTGATAGTGGTGAAAAGTGGGGGATAGTATGTTTATAGGAGAATATCATCATACGATTGATGAAAAGGGTAGAATTATTATACCTGCGAAATTCCGCGATGAACTTGGGAATGAGTTTGTTATTACACGTGGAATCGAGGATTGTCTTTTTGTCTATTCTTTTGAAAACTGGACAAAAATTACTGAGAAGCTTAACTCCTTACCTTTTACTAAAAAAGATGCGAGAACTTTTAATCGTTTCTTTATGTCAGGCGCTACAAACGTAGAATTGGATAAACAAGGACGTGTGAATGTCTCTATGCCACTTATTCAATATGCTCATATTCAAAAAGATTGTGTGATTGTTGGTACCGGAGATCGACTTGAAATTTGGGCACAAGAGTCTTGGAATCGTTTCTTTGATTCTACAAAAGACAATATGTCAGACATAGCCGAAAATTTATTTAACGAGAGCGTGAACTTATGATAGAAAAGCATATTAGTGTTTTACTAAATGAATCTATTTCCTCCCTAAAATTAAAAGAAAATAGTATCATAGTTGATGCTACATTAGGCTATGGAGGACACAGTAGTTACATCTTGGATAGGATAAAGAAGGGTTACTTATTCGCCTTTGACCAAGATAGTGAAGCAATTCGGCATAGTACCGATCGTCTCTCTAAGGTCGGTACTAACTTCACTATCATCCATAGTAATTTCGTTCATATGAAGGATGAATTGGAAAAACTAGGAGTTGAAAAAGTAGATGGGGTCTTATTTGATTTAGGCGTTTCTTCTCCTCAATTAGATGATGGAGAAAGAGGCTTTTCCTATCATGAGGATGCAAAACTTGATATGCGAATGGATCAGAGTCAGAAATTAACTGCCTATGATGTTGTTAATACATATTCAAAAGAAAAACTTGCTTCAATATTCCGTAATTATGGAGAAGACAAGTTTGCAAATAATATTGCTAAAAAAATAGTGGAATATCGAGAAAAAAAACCAATTGAGACTACGTTAGAATTAGTTGAAATTATTAAAACCGCTGTTCCTATGAAATTTCGCTTGGATAAACATCCAGCTCGTCAAATTTTTCAAGCTATTCGTATTGAAGTTAATCATGAATTAGATGTGATTGAGCCGGCATTGGAACAAGCATGTTCACTATTGAACGTTGGAGGAAGAATTGCGGTAATAACGTTTCATTCGTTAGAAGATCGATTGGTAAAGAATTTTTTTAAAGATAAATGTAGGATTGACGATACTGTTAAAGGAATGCCTAATGTTCCTTTGGAATATTTGCCAGATTTTCAATTGGTTGAAAATAAAGCGATTGTTCCAAGTGATGAAGAGTTAGAGGCCAATCCTAGAGCCAGAAGTTCAAAGCTTCGGGTGATTGAAAGAATAAAATAGGAGATGAAACAATCATGAAGAAGGTGCAAAAGCGGGTGAAAATGTCCAAATTTGAAAAATTATTGTATTCGTTTGCGATTTTCTTATTAGTAATTGCACCGGTTTCAATCGTTTTTTCGAAAGCGACGTTAGCTGAAATCAATTTTGAAGTAGAAAAACAGAAGAAAGAAATTGAAAAGCAAAAGAAAACAAATGAATCCATTGAGATGACAATTGATGAATTAGCTTCCTTAACTAAAATACAAGCGGTTGCAGAAGAACAGGGTTTGAGTTATAATAATAATAATATAAAGTCAGTCGTTGCTGATAACTAATTATTAGGAAGTGATATCTTGAAAAAAAAGAAGAGAAAAAATAATATTAAATATTCTAAGTTGTTTATATTAGTTTCTCTTCTTTTATTTTGCCTAATTATTGGAAGAGTGATTCAACTAGGTACATCTAGTGAAATAGATGGTATTAATTTGAAAGAATTAGCTAGTAAGAGAACAACGAAAACGGATATTGAAGAGGCAAAAAGAGGAACGATATATTCTGTTAATGGAGATGTTTTAGCACAGAATGTTGCTTCTTATAAATTAATTGCTTATTTAGATCCTTCACGTACTACTAATGAGAAGAGACCACAACATGTA
>CACZOQ010000078.1 GCA_902782835.1 uncultured Erysipelotrichaceae bacterium
AAGCGGGATTGATTCAAGAAGAAGTCTACTGCCAAAGTCCAAACCGTCCTTTGAAAATACACCATTATCAGTGTAAAAAATAAATTTTGTGCCTAAAACTAAACACTCTTTTTTTACCATTTTGCTAGGTAAATTTTGATTATCAAAATACTGCCCCATTTTATCACCCAGAACAAAAAAAGAAGAAGAAAAATAACGCAAAATACACCTATTTTTCTTCCTTTCGAAACATATAATACAATAATTATACTAGAATGTCAACAAAAAAAATCATTAATTTTAGGAAATTAATGAATCTAAATAATCTGAACACTTCGTTAGATTTTTTAATAAAGCACGATTATGGTCTAACTGTACTAAACAATTTTTAATAACAGTATATGCTGTATTACCATTCCAATAAGGTCCATTATCATCTCCAGCTTCCAAAATAGAAACATCCTTCTCCATCTTATCCAAAGCATCCGTTATCTTTTTTATTTCTACTTTTAAATCATTTGAAACCTTTTTTATTTCATCATTTGTAAGACTAGCCATGCTTATCACCCCTCTTGTTCCATAATAGAATCCATTTTCTTTTCTAATTCAATAATACGATCATCTAATAACTTAATAGGATATTGATATAAATCATCTGTAAATTTATCAGAAAGAGTATCTCTTAATTTCTCAGACGCTTGAGACTGAGCTTTCGCTTTTCTTGCCCAACCCTTATACACTTCTGACCGATTCCCTTTAATAGTTTTCTTATTAACCACTTTGTTTAATAATTCATTCACTTTCAAAAAAGATGAACGAAGTATGTCTAATTGTTTTTCAAGATCCTTTTCTAAAGCAGGAGCTTTTGAACTATTTACATATAAAATATCTTTTTTGATACCAACTACTTCCGTAGTAGAATCACCTAAATTAAATTTACTTTTACTCATAAATATTCCCCTCTATCTTTATCTAACAAAAATTATAACAATAAAAAAAGGAAAAAACAAGATTTTTCCCAAAGGAATAAAAAAACCATAGGCAATGAAAAACCTACGATCCTAAAAAATAAGAATAAATCCACTTCGATTTATAAAAATTTTTTATATTTCCAGATGGTCTGATAAACGATCCGAAAATGGTTTTTTGCAGAACTACCACTCTATCCGCTAAAATAGAACTGCTTTCATTGACAGCTTTGGCAGCATCGCTATTTTATAAAGTTTTCCTTCTTTATCTAAAATTGTAATTCACAATAGTAATGATAAGATTGCAGCACAAACCATTAGAACAATTTTATTTCTATTTTTTAAGAATACCCTTCCGCCAAAATATATTTATTATTTGTTACTAATAAAAGCACTAACCTACTATTGCTACTATAATTTTAATACATAAGTCAACAAAAAGTCAATGTTTTTCCACAAAAAAAGCTGCCCTTTTTTGACAGCCGAGTTTTATAATGGTTTTAAATTTATTATCAGTAAAAATAAAACACATTACACTTATCATTAGAGTTGTCTTTCTCCAATAAAATTACAATTATCATAGAGTCTAGCAATATTATCTGCAGACATTGTTAAATGTCATCGCTGACTTTAACTACGACCTACATCGTTTCCTATGATAATTTTATTATAACAAAGAACAGAAAAAAGTCAACAAAAAAATAGAAGAGATCAATCTTCTACCAAAAAATATGAACAAATGATAAAAACATAAATGCTAAATCATTACAATAGCCATACTTTTCTAAAGAGTCCATCCAATCAGCTAAATCGGACAGCTCCTGAGTTTCTTTTCTCTCGAATGAGTCCTCTCTCACATTCAAATATTCTCAGATCGTACGTTTCTCATAACTAAAACCTATAAGACAAGTCTCATAAACTTTAGTTAAGGCAATGCGCATTGACCAGTACTCAGATTATTTTCCCTTTATAATATCTGCATGCATCATAGATATTATAACGAAACACCAAGAATATTCTACTGACTCTAGTTCCGTAGAACCAAAGATTTGGAACATCTTCAATTGCTTAAAGATATCCAAATAAAGGCAAATACTTCAAAAAGAAGTATTACAAGTAATACCAAGCATCCACCTCTATTATAAAAAAATTATAACATACAACAAAAAAAAATAAAATACATTTCAATAAAAAAAAGAAATCTAATGTAAATTAGATCTCTTAAAATATTTCCTCTAAATCTTCTACAGAATCGTCATCTTCCGATAATTGCTCTTCAAATGCTGCCATTGCTTTATCATCAATTTCCACTTCTTCTGCTAGCTCATCCTCACTAGAATCTTCCCCATCATCCAGAACCTCAGTTTCATCTTCAGCTGGCTGTTGTAGAGAAACAATAAACTCACGAAGATCCTCTGGAATTTCACCAGTATTAATAGCTTGACGCAAAGAAGCAATTTTACCTTGAATATCTAAATCATCGGTAGTATTAACATTTTCTTCTGCAACAATATTCTCTTCTAAAGTAATCATCTAATATCACCAACTAACTTTTACCAAAATCCAAAACACTTTTATATCCTGCTGCACATTTTGATTTTAGTATCTTAAATCTTTCTGATTTTTGATATAAAGTTTGTGCCGCATCTTTTGATTTGTCAGAAACAGCAACACCTCCAGCAGCAACACATAAATTCTCATATACTTTACACAACCTATTAAGACGATAATAAGCATTAGCACAGTTTCTTACTGCATCACAATACCATCCAAAAGCTCTTTGTCCATTCCAATAAGACTTTCCTTTATTTCCAGTAGCACATGCCTTGATTGCCTTTTGTAAAGCTACACACTTATTATAAGAATCGTAAACTTTTGGGTACATAGCATTTGCCATTGCTACAACCGTACTTGGCTTTGTTATAGTACTATTATTTGATGCCATATATAAAATCCCTCCTAACTATAAAAAACTTTTTAATTTTATTAAAGCTTGTTTAAGTGAATCTGATAAGCTATTGTCTTTTAATATCTCATCAATAGCCGCCTGCCAAGCTTTTGATTGCTCCGCCTTTTGAATAGCTTGTGTATCTTTTTGTGCTTGAGTTTTCAAAGCGGTCTTACGAGCCTCAGTATTTTTAACTTGTTTGGCAATACGAGTAGCCAATGAATTCAAATTGTTAAGTTTCTTTTTATCAAGTTTCTTTTTACCATTACTAGCCTCATTACTAATCTCTTTTCTTACAACATTTAAACTATTTTTAAATGCATCATAAGCACTCGTAATTTTATTTAGTTGAGTATTAAATGAACTATGAAGCTCAATCGTATTTTTATCTACAGTAGAAAATTTAAAACTTGAATTCGGCATTGTTTTAGAACTTACAATGCCAATGGTAGCCTTAGCCATACATAATCCTCCCATCTCTATTATTACACAATTATAGTTTACAATATTTTATCATACAATTCAATACTATTTCGTTATTTTACATTAATATTACTTTCGAACCGTTTTTTAACCCACTGAATTTTACAATATTATGAGTATTAATAATCTTACCTGATTCATCATACAATAAGGCATTTGGATTCACAACATAAGCCTTAGATGATAATTCAACAATAGAATTTTGTATCAATTCAAGAGCGTCCTTAACAGTAATATTAATAGGAATTAAAACATCATACTGATTATCTAGAAAAATTACATAAATTGTAACAAGTATTTTATTCATAACAACCTCCTATTATCGAACCGCTTTGATTTCATAACCCATATCATCTTCGATACGAACAAAACAATCATTATTACTAGATCCGATATCACCAAAATTAAGAACCTCAAATAACATTTGACCATCAAAACTATTTCCAAGCCACAATCCTTTGGTTCCATCAAAGAAATCAAGGATCTCACCATTTCTTAAATCATCAGATTCTGCTGCAACATCATAAAGAATAAAACGGAAGTTTTGATTATTTTGTGCTAGATGAATTAAATCGGTAATGGTAGTAGTGTCTTCTCCACCTTCATTCTTTTTGTTCTCTTTTAATGTTTCATTTAAACCACTAAAATTCAAAACAAAAATAATAAATTTTTCTTCACTAGACATATCATTATATTTCAAAATGTTTTCTTTCAATATATTCGTTGCTTTTAAAAATCCCTTATCATATACTTTAGCAGACTCATAAGCAGGAATTTTCATATCTTCTAAAGCGTTTAAAATTACAATTTTTGTATTTGGAACACTTAAAAGTAACTTTTGGAAAGTCATACTAAACCGGAAGAAAGCCGATGCCTGATCAGATGACAGTACCGTAACCAAACGATCAAAATTATAATACTCCATTCTTGCCGTAGCTGTATTAAAGCCAATAGGAACATGATCTAAAGTAGTAATATCTTTTTCAACATAATCAAAGGTTACTTTTTCAGGAACTCTAGGAATTGGTGGCGCCTTTGTTTTAAGACAAGCATTCAATTGATCTAAAATATTCTGTAAATATTCCATCTCTTTTGCTTCTTCAAAGAATAAACTCGTTTGGAATTCATAAGCCCCATCCTGAATTTGGACAACACCACGTCCAGGATTCTTTTTAATAATTGGAAATTGATCAAAAAATTCCGCATAATCTGCTGGATCAGCCATATTTAATAAAATACGTTGAGGGAAATTTTGTTCCGCAGTATAACCTAAAGATCCAATAGAAGTACCTGTAATAATGAAGTAAATTCCATACTTAGCAGAATTTCTAGAAATTGGATAAATAGTCTCTTCAAAAAAGAAATCATATGCTTCTTTAAAGGAATCAATATCATATAAAAATACTAATATATTAGGGAAAGGACAGTTCTTATTTTTAACATCCCTTGCAAAGTCTCCACCAGTATCCGCATAATATTTTTGTCTCTTGGTTAATTCCGACTCTAACATATAGAATAAATATTTTAATTCGGTAACACTAGCAGAAGTAAGAACATCCCCAACTTGAGGAGCATCCGCAAACTTCTTTAACTTCTCCGAGTTTAAATCAATAATATAAATATTCACTTCATCACTATTATGATTAATGATAGTAGAAGAAATAATAGTAGATAATAAAGTACTCTTTCCACTTCCACTAACACCACCAATAAAAGTATTTCCACCCATTGTAATTGGTAACGTTACAAGTCCTTGAGTTTGTTTAGCAGGATCATCAAATTCTCCAATAATTGGATTAATATCATATACACTTGTAACAGGATTATATTTATGAATTAACTTGCTATAAGGTAACATTTCCGGTACATTATCCAACCACAATTGATGATATTTATAGTTTTCCTTTTTTGCAACATCAATCAAGTAACGAACAATATTTGTTAATTCTTCACCCATACTATTCTTATGATTATCTTCATGCTGAACAACTTTAAAACTAGCATTCCTATAAACTTCACCTAACGTATTAACAAAAGAAATATTATTGTCTAATTTCGATAAAGCACGATCAGAAGGAATATATTCCGTTCCTGAATAACCAGACTGAGCTAACGTATAATATTCATCATAACCAATTTGTAAGTAAAAACGTCCTGCTTCTTTAATATAAGCAGCATCAGGTTTTCGTAACATTTCCGAACTATCTTCAGCTGTCTGTACCTTACAACAGATTTTAAAACGTGAGTTAGACCATACTTGGTCATCCACAACACCACTAGGCTTCTGCGTTGCTAAAATCAAATGAATACCTAAACTACGTCCAATACGAGCAGCACTAACAATTTCATCCATAAAATCTGGTTGTTGTTGTCTCAATTCCGCAAATTCATCACATACAATAAACAAATGAGATAATGGTTCTTTAATTTGTCCATCACGTACTAGCCCTTGATATTTATAAATATCTATCGTTCCAGTATTTAGTTCTTCTTTTGCCTTATTAAAAATCTTTTGCCTACGTTGTAATTCACTTTTAATAGAAACTAAAGTACGATTCATTTCGGAAGTATCCAAATTAGTAATTGTACCAACCAAATGAGGAAGTTTAATACCAGTCCTACGGTTTTCAAAAGCACCCGCAAGACCTCCACCTTTATAGTCAATCAAAACAAATTGAACTTCATCAGGGCTATAATTGACCGCCAAAGATAATAAATATGTAATGATAGTCTCACTTTTTCCAGAACCTGTCATACCAGCAACTAATCCATGAGGACCATGCTTCTTCTCATGTAAATCCAAATATAATATATTACCCGTAGAATCTACACCAATAGGAGCAGCTAATGAATTAACAATTTGAGAATTTTTCCAACGATCAGCTGAATTCAATTGATCGACATTTCCCACATTATACATTTCTAGGAAACCTAACTTCTCTGGTAAAACGGCATTCCCAATAGATTCAGAATTAGATTTAACAGGAATATTTGCTAAAATACTAATACATTTAGAAAAAGAAATTTGCATCGTCATAAATTCAGGGACAAAGGTAATAGAATCATTTTCAGACATATCACTTTTAAATAAAGTAGCCTTATTATCAGAATAATCGCAAAAATAAGAACAACCATTTGGTGCTTCCGTAATTCTTTTAGCAAACGTGATAAAACTAAAACCACGGTTTTCTTTCTGATGAATAATTTCATCAATAATTTTAAGATTACGATATTTATTAATATCATCACAGATAACGATATAGAAAGGTAAAAGTTCTTCATCTACCCCACCATTCGCTCTTTGATTATATATTTTCATCAAATCACTCGATAAGGTCTCAGCTTCTTGCATATTTGTCGCAACATAGCGAATACTTCGATCATCACTCCAACTATGATTCAAGCGACCTACACTACTCAATTTAGAATGTTCTGAAGTAAAAGCAACGATTTTAACATCATGATAGTCATGAAGAGCCGCAATTTGTATAACAATAGAAGAAAAACACTTTTCATATTCCTGATTAGAATTAATAAAAGTAATATTATTCTTTAAAGAAAAAGTCAAAGGAGCATCATTAATATATCGATATTGCTCTACTAATTGCTCTAACTCTTTCTGCAATGGGTCTTCATATTTAACAAAATCTGGTTTTTGATAACCTAAATTACAATTTAGTTTTACTTTTCCAGTACCTAATCGAAGATTCAAGAATTGTTCCTGCCCAGGATTTAGAGAAAATAAATTAGCAGAGCGATTAAAAATTGCATTCTGGCACTCTTCCAATGAAATGTTATTAAAAAACAAAGATGCTTTTTGTTCATTAGTAAGCTTTTCCAAGAACTCTCGTTTTTCTTTTAAATATTTTTTATATAGTTTAATACGAGCTTTTTCACGGAAATGATATCTCATTTTTTCAACAAAGCGTTCAACAAATGGCCAAACAAAACATAAAATGAACATAATAACAAGCATAGCCACTGTAGTAACCAATATTTCTTCAGAGTCTTCACCATTTCTAAAATTATGAATCGTATAATAAGTACTGATTAATGTTAGAATACTCATTAAAGCAGTAGGTACCAAAGTCATAATAATAGATTCATATTCAAAATCTTCTTTTTCCTCAGGAGAGTGAAGCTCAACCTCTACCATAGGATTACGTTTAAAGAAAACAGGGGATTTTGCAAAATATTCACTAGGACTATAATAATCCGTATAATTTTGAAAAGCAGAATTATAATCATTTACAGATAATGATCTCACAGGTTCTGTTAAATAATTCGTATTAAATTCAATATTTTGAAGTGGATCCATTATAAATATCATATTTCCACAAATAACAAATTTTAAACCCGCAACAAAAATAGAATCAAAACTCTCAAGAATAGCTTCAGAAACTCGATTTGTATTGACATATAAAGAAACTTTCGAATTAAGATTCTTAATTGAAAATTTGGAATTCATATAAGACAATTCAAATTGTTGATCCCCAAAAAAATGATATGGAACAAAAACATCACATTTTTTATCCTTACCAAATATTATCTTTCCCTCTTTTTCAAATGCTTTAATAACATAATGATTAGAATAAGAAGGCATAGTATAAAAAATAATTTTTTCCCCATCTAATGTGGATAAAAAATACCAATTATATAATTTTAATTCACAAGATTTAGTAAATTGATTATTCATAATAATTTGAACATTCTCATTAGAACTCATAATCCATTTAGAATCTTTCGCAACAACATTAATAAGATTTTTAGCTGAACCACTAGCATCAAAGTCTTCTATCATATAGTTTCCAGAAACTATTTGTGGCAAACGAAATGTATAAAATTGATTTGAATGAATGATATAAATTAACATACAACCACCATCTTATTCTATTTCCATATAATACCATAATTATATCATTGAATGAATGAATTTAAAATCATTTTTCCAAAAAAAACAAAAAAAAAGATAAGACTTAATCACTTCTTATCCAAAAACTAAAATCTAGAAAGATAAATAATTTTCTAAGTTAAGGAACAGTTTGCAACCAGTTCACAAAAACCGAGTGTTTTATGTTGAACCTAATGAACAACAAATGAGACCCTTCCACACATTCTACGCATCCCATGGGCCAACTCTACTAAAACAAAATATCAATAAATTGATAAAAAGTATAATAGATAACGTTGCATTGTACAATGACTGGCTTAGATTAATATAGCCGAAACATAGTTTTGCTCTTAAAACTAAGAAAAAAATGGGACACAGTATACTATAAAAAGATTACTAAGGAAAAGAAAATAGAAATATAACTATAATCTAAACACTTAATAATACAAATCAACAATAATATTCTAAATAATATAATTCATATGAATTATTAAATTGCATAGAATATCATCATATCTTTGATAAAACCATTTTAGTACAAATACAATTAAATGTCAATAAAAAAAAGAAGTTAATTACTTAACTTCTACAGTAGCTCCAGCTTCTTCAAGCTTAGCTTTGATTTCATCAGCTTCAGCAGTTGG
>CACZOQ010000079.1 GCA_902782835.1 uncultured Erysipelotrichaceae bacterium
AAACTTGAAAGTTTAAGAGGTTGTGATGCCCATTCAAGTTATATCTTATCAAAAGGTGAAATGAAGGCATTAAAAAATCTTGGAATTAGCCTAACATGTGAACCTAAAATGTAATATTTTATATAATAATAAAAAATCGCCCCAAAAAACTTGAGGCGATTTTTTTATTCTAATATCCTAAATAAGCTTTTCCTTTATTTATTATTTCTTTTTCCGTATATTTTTTAACTTCATAAAATTTTCCCGAATCTGCCCTTAATATTATTTTACCATCTTTGTAATCATATAATCTAGGAACATAAGCTGTCATTTCGAAATCTTTATTTAGTATAAAACCACCATCTATTCCTTTTATAATATGTTCTCCATCCTTTGTTTTAGTTATATAAGTATCTAAAAATCTAATATGATCTGACATTTCAATCGACTTAATAAGTGTCTTTTTCTCTTGATTGTAAATTTCTAATAAATCATTACTATAAGCTACAAATAGTAAACTTCGATCTTCAGAATAAAAAATATTTCGTATCATATTTTTCATTTTAAAATCATACTCTTTAATAATATCTTCCTTAGCTTGGCTATCCGGTTTCTCAAAGTATTTTTCTTCATACTCTATTTCTTTTATATCTTCATTTTTCAAGAAGCCATAAATTACTATTCTATTTTCATTGTTAATTGCTAAAATGCCACTGTTGGTATATATAAAATCCTGATAATGTTGCAAATTAAAATTAAAGAAACCCATATAAGTGATATCATCATACCTATTATCATTTCCTGTAATAATACTAACATTGCCAGCAGTTGTGAATAACACATAGTTTTGACTTTTTCCAATAGTATATAAACTTACTATAGAGTTTCCAAACGCAAATCTTGTTTTTTCTTCTCCAGTTTCTAAATCAAATAAATAAGCAAAATCAAAAGCACATACCATTAATGTACTATCACCATTTTCCGGTCTGCTTATCTTTATGTTAGTTGCATAATCATCTATATATATTTTCTCATAATAAGTAGCTCCAGTTTTATAATCGAACCTTCTTACTATCATATCTGTTCCATTTTCTTTTTTCTTACTAAATTGTGCAATAGCAGAATTATCTACAAAAAGTATGTTTTTCACATTTTTTGCTTCAACAAACATAGTATTTAAAACTTTCTTTTCTGAAATATTATATGTTATTAGAGATAATCCATTAGTTTTAGTATCTATTACTATATTTTCATCTTCAACTATGAAAATAAGATTTTCTTCTTGCTCATCAAAATATTGAGATTCAATAATGTTTAAATGTTCTTCAACAGTATATGATGCAACTTCTTGATAAGAACCTGTATCAAACAAATGAATCGTGTTATTATCACATATTTCTAAATAATTTCCGCTAGGACTTGTAATTATATCTTTAGGCATAAGATCTAAGTTAATTTTGGTAATTTCATTTCCTTGAAAATCAAGTATCCTAATTTCCTTTTCACTATTCAAATATGCTAAAGCTTTATTTCCAATAAAACAATAATCACTATCATCCATATTTTTTATTGTATCTGTTATTGTAATTATTCTTTTTTCTTCTTTAACATTCCAAAGTACTAATTCTCCAGACTCATCATATGATAATAAAAAGTCTTTACTCAAATCAGTCTTAATACTTTCTACAACCCCTAATGTATCTAATTGAGATAATGGATAGTAAAATTCATCTAAATAATATAAACCAAGACTATCTGTCAATTCATATAATCCTCTTGCAGTAACTGGTAATTTAGTATTATTACTTTTGGTAATAGATTGATAACTCTTTTCTATAGCACCTCTACGATTATCTTTTTTCAGTAATTCACTTGCTTGATCTGCCAAATTAATTGATTGATCATATTTTAATTGTTTTGAAGAAGTATATATTCTAAAAAATAGTATAAAACTATAAAAAGCAAACAATATGCTTACTATCGCTATAATTCTAAGAATATTTAATTTACGTTTATTTTCTCTTTCCTCATGTCTTCTCTTTATATCATCATAATCCAGATTGTACATTGGGGCGATAATTCTAATGAGCTCTGTTTTTAATTTTTTATAGACTTCTTTCTTATCATTTCCTCTTACATCCATTGCAAGCGGTTCACATGGAATTCTCTTAGTCTCTTTTTTACCGCCTTTTGTAGTCACTTCTTCTTCATAATACTGTAAGATTTCTGGAAAAGAATCTTTTGGTTCACCTTCAATTAATACACATAAAATGTTTTTTCGCCCATGCATCTTAATAAAATTTTCAATCTCTTTTTTACACCAAAGAGATTCTTTTAGTCTAGGTGAACAAATAACGATTAAAAACTTAGACTCTTCTAAAGCTTCCATTATTGGATCTTCTAAATTCGAAGCTAGCGGTAGTTCATCTTCATCCCTAAATACACGTCTTATATCGTTATCTGTGATATTGTATTTCTCTACAACAGGTTTTGGCATTTTATAAGTTTCAATTAATCTATGTAAATTTTCAGCAACAAATTTATCTAAGTCTTTATGTCTATAACTGATAAATGCATTATATTTAAATTCACCATTTTCCATATTATTCTCCTAGAATTTAAATTTTTCTACTATACTTCTAACTACAAATTTATCTTTTTCTTTCATTTTCGCATCTTTGCCTATTATCTTGCTAAGCTCTTTAGAAACTTCATCAAGTTCCTCAAAATCTACTAAAGCAGGATGCATCCTTGCTAAATAATGAATATAATGTTTATTAGTATCATAATACTTTTTAACATCTTGTGTTGATACATATACATACCCAATACTACGAGTATATGCCATCCATCTATCATGTTCTTTTCTAATTAGTGCCTCTTCAACTTCAGGTGTATACAATTCCTTAAATAACTCTTGATTAATCCTCATGTCATCAGTAAATTTATCCTTTAAGATTGAATACATTTTATATTTTATATGTAAAGCATTTGCTCTAGAAGATCTCTTATTATACTCTCTTAAATTATAATTATGTAGATCTTTATCATCTGGATCATAAGCTAAATTTACTTGTATAGCTAGCTTTTCAAGTTCCGAATTAATAATATTGTTTTCATAATATAAATCTTTAATACATCCAAATGCATTAAATTCATATTCATTTCCCTTTTCATTTGTAAGTTTTAATATTTCTTCTTGCTTAAGTTCATTTTCAATCCACATATTAATAATAGGTTTTCTATTAAAGTTTCTAATGAAGAATCTTCTAAGCATTATTGCTGTATCAATATTTTTGTCATCATTATCCATAGAAACTAATATATAATTTATATTTCTTCTTTCCTTTAGTATATTTAATACTTCACTAGATTTAATATCAGCATTTAAAAAACTTATATTATAGTTATCTAATAATTCAGGATAGTCAGTTTTTATTGTCTCTTTTATTCTATCTGCTTCTTTATCAATTATTAACATTTCTAAACTATATCCTACCATCATAGAACACCATACAGAATCTCTTAAGAATTCTTTTCCTAAGTTACCACATCCTACAATTAATATTGAAATAGTATTGTCAATTGCATTAAGGTATAATGGTTTATTATTCAAAAGATTAAATACTGCTCGTTCTTTTTCATTTATAATTTCAACTGTTATTTTTCCTTTATCTGTAGAATCAAGAATAACTGGAGTTTCTTCATTTTCATTTATTACATATATTTTTGTTTTCTCTCTATTTTTATACATGCTTATTAATTCAAGCGCTTCAGTAAGGTTCTTTTCCTCATCTTGAGAAATCATATAAAAAGTAATATCACTTTTAGAATCAAATTTAACCTCTGTTATTTTTTTATTAATTTTAATTGAATTAAACGGTATGTTAGGCTTGATATTTGTTTTTATTAAAATTATTTTATTGTTTTTGTTTTTACTTAATTCTTGTGCAAGTAGCATTGTTTTCTCATTTATCTCTGAAAAAACACAAAGCTTTTTATTCTTAGATGCAAAAAGCCTAAAACGAGAAATTATTTTTTCTAAAAAAGATAACACAAAAGTTGCTGTTAATAAAGGCAAAATAATAAAAAGACAAAACATAGAAGCAAAATATATCTCACCTTTAACAGTAGCTAAATCCACTTTTGATAAAAGATTTAAATCTTGTCCCATCCCCATACATCTAATGCCATAAATAAATGCTGCAAAGCATTTAATAAAAACATTATTATATTCAAGTAATGGATATACCAAAACTGCTACGATTATTACACAAGTAGCGATAGCTATAAATAAATTAGCTTTTACATTTTTTCTTTTCTTAAAAAACATATAATAAATTATAAATCCTAAACCTAAAATGATTAAACTTAATATATATGAAGAATGCATCTTAATCTCCCCCTATTAAACATAAGGTGATTATATCAAAAAAAGCGCTTAATTTCAATCAAAATCAAGTGCT
>CACZOQ010000080.1 GCA_902782835.1 uncultured Erysipelotrichaceae bacterium
GCTAGTGAGGTACACCTGTTCCCATCCCGAACACAGAAGTTAAGCCACTAAACGCCGACGATAGTGTATGCGAAAATAGGAAGTTGCCAAGAATTTTTTTTGTTTATAGAGAAAAGCCAATCAATTAGGCTTTTTTTTGTTATAATAAAACTGGTGGTGATTATATGCAAAAAAAGGATTATGAAGAATTATTGAATTATTCATTAAGAACAGGAGCAGATTATGCAGAAGTATATTATGAAGAATCCGCAACAAATACGCTTAGAATGTTAGATTCAAAACTTGATACAATCGATTCATCAAATGGTAAAGGAGTAGGAATCCGTATTACAAAAGGAGATGAAAGTTATTATACTTCAACAGATATTATTACAAAGGATAATTGTAAAAGAATAATCGATAATGTATTGAAAAATCTTCCTAAGGGAAAAGCACGAACTGTTATACTAGAATCATTAGTGGATAAAACAAAAAAAGTAAAAATACCTCATGCAGATTATCCAATGATGATGAAAAAAGAATTATTACACAAGATAGATGATACAGCAAGAAGGGTCTCTTCGCTTGTAACTCAAGTTTCTACAGGAATTGTGGAAACAGATCGAGAATTTACAATAGCAAATTCCAACGGGATGTTTAAAAAATCAAATTCTACATTGACCCGCATTATAACAACAGTATATAGTGAAAAAGATGGTGAAAAACAGAATGAATTTGTAGATTATGCTGGTAGTGTTGGTTATGAAATACTAGATTCATTTCCTCTAGAAGAGATAATTACTAAAACGGCAAAGACTGCTGTGGAAAAATTAGATGCCAAAGATTTTAAAGGTGGAGAACTACCAGTTATTATTGCACCAGGTTTTGGAGCAGTAATATTTCATGAAGCTTGTGGACATGGACTGGAAGCAACATCTGTTGCCCCACATGTATCTGTCTTTGCAGATGATTTAGGAAAGAAAATTGCCTCTGATAAAGTAACATTAATCGATGATGGAACAATAGAAAATGAATGGGGTAGTTTTTCAATAGATGATGAAGGGAATATTCCACAAAAAAATATTTTAATTGAAAATGGTGTATTGAAAAAGTACTTAGTAGATCAATTTAATAGTAAAGAAATGAATATGGAATCAAATGGTTGCGGTAGAAGACAAAATTATCATTATCCTACAACATCTCGAATGAGTAATACCTATTTGGCACCTGGAAATGATAAGGTAGAAGACATGATTAAAAGTATTGAATTAGGAGTTTTTTGTGAAAAAATGAGTGGTGGAAGTGTTAATACAGCAACAGGAGATTTTAATTTCGCAGTAGATACAGCTAGATTAATTGAAAAAGGAAAAGTAAAAGGTCTACTAAAAGGAATAACACTAATTGGTAATAGCAAAGAGATATTAAAAAATGTAGAGATGGTATCAGATGATTTAGTAATCTCTGCAGGATACTGTGGTAGTAAAAGTGGAATGATTCCAGTCACCATTGGTCAACCAACCATTAAAGTTTCTAAAATCGTAGTAGGAGGGAAAGAATAATGGATATACAATCATTTTTCAAAAAAGCACAAGAGAGAAAAATAACCAATCTCCAAATAACAGAAAAAGAAACAGTTGGTAGTATGGTGGAAATCATTAACGGTAAAATAGAATCGTTTAAAAATTATGATCATATTGGTTATCAATTAAAAGCAGAATACAATAAAAAAACAGTAAAATTATCTACAGATTATTTAGAAGAGAATATATTGGATTTAATCATCCTAAAAGTAGAAGCAACAGATACAGAGTATGAAGATGAATATTTATCAAAAAAAGAGATAATTCCCAAAAAAGAACGACCAAATATAGACATTAGTGAAGAAGTAAAAATATTAAAACAATTAGATTCATTTAGAAAACAATACAAAGAAATCAATAAATTAACGACATATTTTTTAGAAGATTATACAAATACTAGAATTGTTAGTAATAGTGGAACTGATATTTCTACAGATTCTCATTTAGCTAGCTTTGTAGTAGAAGCAACTGTTGGAAAAGATGATAAAGTTACATCATTCGATCGAGAAGTTTTAACAACGAATAAAAATGAAATTGACTTCACCTCATTTACAGAAGATGTAATTCAAAAAGTAATCATTCAAAGTTCTAAAGAAAAACCAGAAACAAAGAAATATAACATTATTTTAGATTCTTATGTAGCAGGTAGAATTCTTTCAAATTTAGCAACTATGTTATCTGCAACTTCTATTCGAAACAAAGTATCATGCTTAGAAAAGAAAAAGAATAAAAAAGTATTCAGTAATTTACTAACTATATTAGAAGATCCAACAAACTCAAAATATCCAGGTTATCGTTTGTTTGATGATGAAGGAACAAAGACGATCCCAAAAAATATAGTAAATAAAGGAAAAATAGAAACATATTTATATAACATTAAGGAAGCTAAAATTAAGAAAATATCCTCAACAGGAAATGGATATAATGGAATAGGTACTAAAAATATGTATATTATACCTGGACAGAAGAATTTACCGGATTTATTCCAAGATTTAAAAGATGGAATCTATATTACAGACTATATGGGTGCCATGGGGAGCTCTATAAATTGTGTAACGGGGCAGATTTCTTTACAAATATTTGGCTTTATTATAAAAGATGGAAAAATAGTATCAGGTTTGGAGCCATCTATTATGACAACAACAATATTTGAATTATTGTCAAATATACAAGAAATTGGATCAGATTTGAAGTTTACAAATACTACAAGTGCTTCTCCTTCTTTATTAATCAATCAAATATCAATCGCTCGTTAAAAATATGTACAGTAAAAAAAATACTTATTTAAAAGAGTTGTATAACTCTTTTTTTTTGGTATAATATGTTTTAGGTGATATAAATGGATTATAAAATTACAACTTATTCAGAAGAGGAAACAATAGAATTAGCACAAAATATTGAATCAGAGAAATTCCCTAATATGGTAATATGCTTAAAAGGAGATCTTGGTACTGGAAAAACAGTTTTTACAAAAGGATTTGCTCAAGCATTAGAAGTAAAAGAAGAAGTTACTTCTCCAACATTTACTATTATAAAGGAATATACATCTGGAGAAATGCCTCTATATCACATGGATGTTTATCGACTAGATGGAAAAGTAGATGATTTAGGAATTGAAGAATACTTTACAAAATCAGGAATTACCATCATTGAATGGGCCGATATGATAGAAGATTATTTACCAGACAAAAGATTAGATATAAAAATAAAAAGTTCTTCTGAAGATGAGGATAAAAGAATTATTACCATTACTCCATATGGAAGAAAATATGAAGACTTATGTGAGGCAATATTATGAGAATCTTATATTTAGATACATCTTCTAGCTATTTATTTAGTGCTATCGTTGAAGATGAAAAAGTTTTAGCTGAGGTTCAAAAAGAATATGGACAGAGTCTTTCAGAAGTAACCCTTCCAAGAATAGAAGAAATGTTTCAACAAGCAAAAATCACACCAAAAGAAATTGACAAAATAATAGTCGTAAACGGACCAGGAAGTTTTACTGGAATACGAATTGGTTTAACAATTGCGAAAGTATATGCATGGAGTTTAAAGATTCCAATTACGACAATCTATTCTCTAGAAGCAATGTCTATTTCAAGTGAACAACAGATGATTCATATACCAATTATTAATGCCAGAAGAGGTTATGTTTTTGCAGCAGTATATGATGAAAATCAAAAATGTTTACTAAAACCACAACATATCTTATTATCAAAATTACAAGAAGAAGTAAAAGATTATAAGAATTATGAATATATTACAAATGATGAATTCCCAGATTTAAACAATGTTTCTGCTTATAAGCCAAATATAGAAAAAATTGTTCGGACTTTTCAAGATAAAGAACCTATAAATCCACATTCTGTAAATCCAGAATATTTAAAATTAACAGAGGCTGAAGAAAGCAAATTATGATTATAGAAATAACAAAAAACAATCAAGAAGAGTTGCAAGACTCTTTTCTTTCTTTAGAAATAATAGATGATTTTATAAAGAACCCTTTTGCTAAAATATTATTATTAAAAGAAAAAGATGAAATAATAGGTTTTTTATACTATAGTGATATCTATGAAAGAGCAGAAATTAATCAATTTGAAATAAAAGAAATCCACAGAAATTGTGGAAAAGGGCAATTATTGTTAGATTATTTTATTCATCATATAAAAAAAGATATTACGTTAGAAGTAAAAAAAGATAATATCAGTGCAATTCATCTATATGAGAAAAATGGATTTGAACAAAAAGCAATTCGTATGGGATACTATAATGGAATAGATGGATTATTAATGGAAAGAAAAAACAAGAAAGATGCTTAAAAAAGAAACTTTTATGTTACAATATTAGCGAAACGGAAAGTGATACTATGAAAGATATATATATATTAGGAATTGAAACTAGCTGTGATGAGACGAGTGCATCCATTGTTAAAAATGGTATAGAAGAAATAGCAACCGTTATTTCATCTCAGATTGATATTCATAAAGATTATGGAGGCGTAGTTCCAGAAATTGCCAGTAGACATCATGTTAAGAATATAACAATGGTTTTAGAAGAATGCTTTGAAAAAGCAAACATGAAAATGGACGATATAGATGCTATTGCAATAACATATGGGCCAGGGTTAATTGGTTCTCTATTAATTGGGCTAGAAGCAGCAAAAACACTTTCATTTGTCTATCAAAAACCATTAATACCAATTCATCATATTGCAGGACATATTTATGCAAATAGTCTTGTAAAGGAATTAGAATTTCCTCTTTTAGCAGTAGTCGTCAGTGGAGGTCATACAGAATTGATTGAAATGACGGATCACTTTAAATTCCATAAACTAGGTGGAACATTAGATGATGCCATTGGAGAATGTTATGATAAAGTAGCAAGAGTATTAGGATTAGAATATCCAGGAGGACCTAAAATCGATAAATTATCAGCTGAAGGGGAACCAACGTATCAATTACCAGTTCCACTAAAAGATGACAGTTATAATTACTCATTCAGTGGTTTAAAGAGTGCTGTTATTAATTTAGTACATAATGAAGAACAACGAGGAGAAGATATTAGAAAAGCAGACTTAGCAGTTTCTTTCCAAAAAGCTTCCATCGAAGCAATTACAAGCAAAGCCAGAAAAGCAATTATAGATAAGAATATTAAAAATGTCATTGTAGCAGGTGGTGTTGCAGCAAGTAGAGCGTTACGAAAAGCAATGGAAGATTTAACGAATGAATTAGGAGTAGAATTATCAATCCCTCCAATGAAATATTGTACAGATAATGGTGCTATGATTGCGGCTGCAGGTTATTACGCTTATTTAGAAGGAAGACGAGCAGACTTAAATCTAAATGCAAAATCTCAAGATACATTAAATTAACAATGTATTTTTTTTTTCTAAAAAAGTAAAGAAAAACCCTTTTTCTTACCATAAATTATGATATAATATAGAAAATAGGGAGGCTAGAAAATGATAAATAGAGTAGTTTTAAATGAAACTTCATATTTTGGTCGTGGATCACGTAGAAAATTAGCAGATGAATTAAAATCAAGAGGATATGGAAAAGTATTGTTAGTATCAGATGCTACATTAGTAGAAGCAAATGTTACGAGAATGGTATCTGATATTTTAATAGAAGCAGGTATTACATATTTTGAATACTTACATATTAAACCAAATCCAACTGTTAAAAACGTCCAAGATGGATTGAGTGTAGCTCAAATCAGTAATGTAGATGCAATAGTAGCTGTTGGAGGAGGAAGTGTAATTGATACTGCAAAAGCAATATCAATTATTATGACAAACCCAGAACATAGTGGAGTAACCAGTTTAGATGGTGCTGTTGAAACAAGAAATAAAGGGTTACCTCTATTTGCATTACCAACAACAGCTGGTACTGCTGCTGAAGTTACAATTAATTATGTAATAACAGATGAAGTAAATATGAAAAAGATGGTATGCGTAGATGTACATGATATTCCAGTTTGTGCCATTATTGACCCAGACTTAATGCAGGGAATGCCACAAATTTTGGCAGCATCAACAGGAATGGATGCACTAACTCATGCCATGGAAGGATATATAACCAAAGCTGGTTGGTTAATACCAGATATGTTCCATATTAATGCAATGGCACTAATCTATAAGAATCTAGAAAAAGCAGCAAATGAAAAAGATGAAATCGCAATTGAAAAAATGGCTTATGCTCAATATATTGCTGGAATGGGATTCTCTAATGTTGGATTAGGAATTGTTCATTCTATGGCACATTCATTAGGTGCATTCTTCGATACTCCTCATGGTATTGCAAATGCATTACTTCTTCCACATGTTTTACGTTTCAATGGAGCTGTATGCCCAGAATTATTCCGTAACATGGGAAGAGCATTTGGATTAAATATGGATAATCTAAATGATGACGAAGCTGTTGAAAAAGTAGTTTCTGCCATCACAGAATTATCAAAAAGATTAGGAATTCCACAAACATTAAGAGAAATTGGAATTCCAGAAGAAATGTTACCAGCTCTTGCAAATCAAGCTATTAATGATGCATGTACTCCAGGAAATCCTAGAGATGTGACAGTAGAGGATATTATAACCATTTATAAAGAAGCTTATTAAAAGGAGATTCAAATATGCTAAAATCAAAAGTAGGATATAGTATTAATCCCGATAGCTTTGTAATGGGTCTTGAGTCTGCCAAAGAATCTACGAAAGATTTTGCTAATATAAAATGTAATTTCTTATTTACATCAGAAAAAAATGATATAAAAAAAGTAATAAAGGGAGTACAAAGTGTAACAGATACTCCCATTATTGGTTGTACGAGTAGCGGTGGAATTATAGTCCCAGACGGATATATCACTTCTGAATTTGGATATGTTGGAATGTTATCATTAAATGATCCAAATTTAGTAGTGGGCGTTGGGTGTCATGAAGCAGGTCGTGATGCCAGAGCAATTGGTCGAAAAGTTGCAATTGAAGCAGTTGAAAATGCCAAAACTACTAGAGCACCAGCCTATTTCTATATGGTCGCCAGTCCAAAACAAGAGGAAGAATACTTGATGGGGATTCAGGATGTGATTGGTAGAGTTCCTATGTTTGGTGGTAGTGCTGCCGATGATTCTGTAGCAGGAAACTGGAAAATCATTTGTAATGATAAAATAATCGATGATGGTGTAGCAGTTGCTTTCTTTTATACAGATAATGAGATTGCGACATCATTTACAGGTGCTTATAAAGAAACAAGTAATATGGGATTAATCACAGAAGTAAAAGACCATCGTACTTTGGTCTCGATAGATGGAGTATCTGCTCTAAGAAAATATGGTCATTGGATTAATGTTTCTCCCAATACTTTAATAGGAGATAATCTATTAATGGCTTCTATTATGAAACCATTAGGAGTCAAAGATCCTTTAGGAAATCTAACAGTCATTCGCCATCCAATGTTTGGAAATGACATGGGAACCAAGACAACAGCAGATGATACAATCCTTTTAGGAAACAAAATCGTAGCAGGAACTGCTATTATCCAATGTGAAGCCAGTGTAGATGATTTAATCAATTCTACAGGAGAAACAATAAAAGACGTAAAAAGAAAACTATACACATCTCCAGCAGCATATATATGTATCCATTGTGCAGGAAGAAAATTTGGTATTAGAAATCGTATAGATGAAGTACATAAGCAATTAGTAAAAGAAACCAAAGGAGTTCCATTTATTACAGCCTTTACATTTGGAGAATATGGTTACGATGAACATTCAGCTAATATATGTGGAGGGTTAATGTTATCTTTCACAGCTTTTGGAAAAGACTAAAAAATATCTAATCACTAGATATTTTTTTCATTCATTGAGAAAGTAAAAAGAATATGATATAGTTAAATAAGGTGATGTCGAATGAAACTTTTAGCAATAAATTGCTCATCTCCAGCATTAGGAGCTTTCTTAGGCATTGTAAAAAGAATAATCGGTCTTATCCAAATGGCAGCTCCTATTTTATTAATCATTGCTTTATCAATTCATATTACAAATTTAGTACGAAACCCAGAAGAAAAAAAGACTATTTCCAAAATAAAGAACTCCGTCATTGCAACATTTATTTTATTTTTCATCCCAACTTTTATAAATGTAGTAATGAATCTTTTAGGAGAAAACTATGCAATTAGTTCTTGTTGGGACAGTATTCATTTTTCAGGTTCTAATGGGAATTATGTAGAAGTGGATGATAGAGACCGTCAACGATTTTTTATTGATCCAGGCGAATATGAAAAGGGAAAGAAAAAAGTCAATAACAAGTCTGGTGGGGGTTCTGGAGAAAGTATTGAAGGAACTGCTAAACAAATTGGTGATGTAGTATGGGATAGTAGTGATGTTACTAAAATCAGTAATCTAACCAGTACTCAGTTAATAGGAATCTTAAATGCCTATGGTGGAAATGCCAAAAATTTTATTCCTTATGCTCAAGGTTTAATAACAGCAGAACACAAATATAATGTAAACGTATTTTTCTTAATTGGAGTAGAAGCACTAGAATCAGGATGGATTACTTCCAATATCAGTAGAAATTGTAATAACTTAGGAGGAGTTTGTGCAAGTTCTAATCATCCTTCTAATGGTTGTGGAAGTAATAGTAATTGTAGCTTTGCTTATTTCAACTCTGCCAGTGAATTTATAGATTATCACGCCAGTATGTTACATAATAATTATTTAACTCCAGGTGGAGCATATTATCATGGAACTTCCCCTTCGGCAGTAGTAACAAATTACTGCCCAGGTTGTACAGAATGGCCAGGATCAGTCACATCGATAGCCAATAGCCTATTCTCAAAAGTATCTAGTGTTATATAGGAGGGTATTATGAAAAAAGAAAAGAGTAAAACCATAAAATATATCGTAATTGGCAGTTTTTTATTAATAGCAATTCTTGTGCTTTTAGGAATCTATATGGAATATGATCATAATGAAGTAAACAGAGAATTAAAGAAAGATGGATACACTACTAAGACAAAAGAAGATGCATTTTATAAAAAAATCATCACCAGTAATACCTTGGATGAATATTACAATGATGTAGCA
>CACZOQ010000081.1 GCA_902782835.1 uncultured Erysipelotrichaceae bacterium
CTGCATTGCTGCAATCACATTTTCCAAAGCCAAATGACCATTGGTATACAACACCACATACGGGCAATGCAAAAAATCTTCTAATTTTCTTTGCAATGCTTTATGTTCTATTCCCATGTTAGTAATCCAATGACTATCCCAAAATTTTTTAATTTCTTTACAATATTCTTCATAATCAGGCATTGAAGAACGAGTAACAAGTATCTGTTTATCCATAGTCTGATTTCCTCATTATTTATTTGTTATTTATTTGTCAAAAAGGTTACCGACGAATAATGATGCCTCCTCTTCTCAACCGTCGGCAACTCCAAGAAATCACCATAAATATTCGTTAATATCTCATATGCATCATTAGGTCCCCAAAATTCATAATTCTCAAATGTGTATAGCTTTAATGGTAAAACAGAACTAGCTTTCATAAAATGACAGTTATATACAGGCACAAGATTAAATACATCAAAATCTTTAACAAATTTTACATTCTTGTGTTTCTCCTCATTGATTCTTAATACTTTTATTCTATTATCGTACTCTTCATCGCTAATAAGACCATTCTTTTTTCTTCTTTCAATATATTGGCGGTTTTCTTCATCCAAAAAAAACTCAAGGCTACTCAATTTCATTTTTTTAGTACGGTATAAATCAACGCTTATGCCTTTATGTGAATACAAACTATCTTGCGGATAAAACGAACTTAATGCTTCTGAATTCTTATCCTTAACATGGGCCCAACTATGGAAATAGAGAGGTTCAGAACTATCATCTTCTAAAAACATTGAATTCGGCAATTCTAAGCGTAAAAACCTTATAGCATTTTCATATGTTTCGTCGAAAAGATAAAAATCAAAATCATCATCCCATGGTATAAACCCCCGATGTCTTACCGCACCTAATAGTGTTCCAAAAGCAATCATATATGGAATAGAATGTTGTTCCAAAATAGTTGAAATGTTTTTTGCCATATTTAAAAGAGTGAATTGAACTCTTTTTATATCTATCGTTGTTTCCACTCCTCTCACATCCTCCAGTCAATAAGGCTTTCAACCATATCTATATCAAACACGGGAATTCCCAATTTTTCTCTTACTCGCTTTCTTTCTGCAAATGAATCATCAATCAAAATACTATCTTTACCCTTAATGTATCTACACTTATCTTCCAATTGTTCGAGCTGAATTATATCAAAAAACAACTCCTCCGATATCTTTAATTTTTTGAGTGATTCATGAATATCCTTTGAATGTTTCGTAATTAAAATGACCGGGATATTTTGATTAGCACATTGATATAAAAAGTAAATCATCTGTATATTAACTTTATCATGAATATATAAAGTGTCGTCAAAATCCATATAAACTTTATTATATTTTACATTTGTTATGTATCGACTAATAAATGCTCTATCTAATGTGATTTTAGAGCCATTATCAATAATATCAACATCAATACCCCATACATTAAATAATGTAAGAAGCGGATAATTAATACCAAGATTTCGAGAAACCCCCATAGTTCCAGGAATTCTCGGCGAAATCTCCATTAATCGGTATTCACCTGCACTATTCTTTTTAACCTGAAAAAACCAAGCACCGTTAAAAGCCAACTTTGAATTAATTTCTTCAGCTATTTTTAAAATTGTGATATCTGTTGATAATAAACTGCTGCGAACAGAAATTCCAGCTTTGATTCGTTCCCGTAATCTTAGATGACAAGCCCTTAGTTTACCATACCGATCTGTAAAACAATCCACGGTATACTCATCACCTGGAAGATACTCACTAACAACATATTCATTTCCATCATTAATCGCCCTTTTCAGTTCTTCTGCACTATCAATGATTCTGGCGTTCAAAGAACCCTGTCCAACAGAAGGTTTTATAAATACAGGAAAAGATGTTATCTCAGCAATAGTGTGATAAACTTTCGGAAGAAATGTCACACCTTCAAAAAAATCATATGTTTTTTTCTTAGATCTGCAAATTTCAACTGTTTCTAAAGGCGAAGTAACAACTTTTGCATGAATCTTAGCTTGTTCTTTTGTCAATGTTAAACAGGCACTATCGTGAGCCGGATATACATAATCAATAGAATAATAATCAATAACTCTATTTAATGCATCTATAAAGCCTGGATCCTTTTCAAATGGTAGATTGGTAACACAATATTTAAAAACAAACTCAGCATGGCTAGGCATACTATTAGCGCCATACAATTCAACAAACTTAGAATATTTTAATGAATTTTGAATTTCGAAAGCTATTTCTGTACCCGCAGGAAAAATCAAAATCTTCTTCTTATCCATAATGTTAATAGCCTCTTGATACTTTTACCAAAACTAATATATTTGTAAAAAAAACAAATTACATCTTTTTTAAATATCCTTTAACAATCTTAATTGTATACTCAAAGCTTTCAATATGGAGCAACCAAGAAGCAAGCATGTACACAATTGCTCCTAAAGATATTTGTATCAGCAAGGTTATCCAGTCATTCCAGTGAAAAATGCGCACGCAGTAGATAATAGCGCCCATTACACAAGAAAGACCTATCTGCGGTAACATATCTTTTACTTGATCCAGATAACCATAATTTAGCAGTTTCCAGTTTGGCCAAGAATTTATGATCTGGCTCAAAACTGATGTAA
>CACZOQ010000082.1 GCA_902782835.1 uncultured Erysipelotrichaceae bacterium
ACTCCCAGTAAAACTAAGAGTTAAAGTATTATTAGCCCAATCATTATTTGGAAATCCAGATATATTGTTACTAGATGAACCTACAAACTCATTAGATATAGAAGCGATTCGATGGTTAGAAGAGTTTTTAATTAATTTTAATAATACCGTTATTATCGTATCTCACGATCGTCATTTTTTAAATAAAGTATGTACTCATATTGCAGACATAGATTATTCTAAGATAAAGATTTATGTTGGAAATTATGATTTCTGGTATGAATCCAGTGAATTATTACAAAAACAGATGAGAGAATCCAACAAAAAGAAAGAGGAAAAAATAAAGGAACTACAAGCATTTATTGCTAGATTCTCAGCCAATGCATCAAAATCTAAACAAGCAACTTCTCGCAAGAAAATGTTAGAAAAAATAGAACTAGATGAAATTGTTCCATCTTCTAGAAAGTATCCTTATATTGATTTTAAAATTGAAAAACCAGCTGGAAAGGAAATATTAAAAGTAGAAAATTTAACAAAGATAGTAGACGGGAAAAAAGTGCTAAATAAAATATCATTTACCGTATTAAAAGGAGATAAGATTTGTTTTATAGCAAATGATGATATGGCAAAAACAATATTGTTTAATATATTAAGTGGTAAAGAAAAATATGATAAAGGAACAATTGAATGGGGAAAAACGATAGTGCCTGGATATCTGCCACAAGATAATAATGCATACTTTGAAAGTGATAAAAATATTATGGAATGGATCGGTCAATACTATGATATTAAAGACGAGACTGTTTTAAGAGGATTTTTAGGTAGAATGTTATTTTCTGGAGAAGATGTATTTAAAAAAGTCAACGTCTTATCCGGTGGAGAAAAAGCTCGCTGTATGTTATCAAAGATCATGCTAGAACAACCTAATTTTCTAATTTTAGACGAACCAACAAATCATTTAGATTTGGAAAGCATAACTTCCTTAAATAAAGGTCTTTGTAATTTTGCAGGAGAAATATTATTTACTTCTAGAGACTATGAATTAAATTCAACAGTTGCTAATAGAGTAATAGAAATTAAAGAAGATGGAACGATCGTAGATCGAAATATACCATATGAAGAATATTTAGAGAAAATGGAAAAATAAACTATCATTTTCTTTTTTTTATGAGTATGGTATAATGAAATTAGAAATGAGGAATAATATGAGTAAGAAAAATATAGGTATAATATTTGGCGTAGTAATAGGAATCGTTTTAATTGTTATTTGCTTTTTTATTTCTCCTGCAGATAACTCTACGGATGAATTGTATGAAGATTCAAGTGCTATTTTAGAAAATGCCCAAGCAGAAAGCGCAGCTGTGAAAGATGAAGAAAAAAAAGAGTTTACTAACATTAATGTTACTCAGTATTTAGAGTATTATAATGGAGAAGAAAAGCAGCTAGTATTGTTAGCACGTCCAACATGTCAATATTGCCAAATTGCAGAACCAATTATTCAAAATGTAGCTTTTCAATATGACATTATTATTCATTATTTAAACTCTGATGATTTTACAGATGAAGATACATCTAACTTGTATTACTCAGATGAATATTTTAAAGAGGGATATGGGACTCCTGTTTTATTATTAGTTGGTAATAAAGAAATCATTGATAAAGTGGATGGATTAACAGATTATACTCACTACGTTGAATTTTTTAAAAAAAATGGATATATAGAATAAGGAGGAAAGTGAATGGGAAAAGTTTTAAAACAAGTTCTAAGATTTAAAAGAAAATATCCGATGACAATTGGATGGCGAATTCCACAAAACGCCAGTGTTGTAGAAAAACACCTAAATCCAGGGGAAGAAGTAATCTATTCTTTTATTGCTCAAAAGAATGATAATCCACTAAATTTTATCGAAAGTGCAGTAGTATCTTTAACGAACCAAAGAATACTAATCGGTAGAAAAAGAATATTAATAGGGTATTTCTTATCTTCTATTACCCCAGATATGTTTAATGATTTATCAGTATCAGGCGGACTAATTTGGGGAAAGGTACATATTGATACGGTTAAAGAATATGTAACATTATCAAACATTAGCAATGATGCTTTAACAGAAATAGAAACACAAATAACTTCTTATATGATGGAAGCTAAAAAGAAATATGGATTAAGAGAAGAAGACAAATAAGTTGTCTTTTTTCTTTATGAAGATATGATATAATAAAACAAGGTGATAGTATGAAGATAAACTATAAAAAAGTTATTTTCGCAATTATGCTTCTTATAATAGGATTTCATATAGGTAGATTCTTAAAAAAAGAACACAACGTTTCTTATAATATAGATTCCTATACAATTAAAGAGCATTTTTACCAAAATAAAAAACATTGGTATGATTTTATTATTACCAAGAAGAAACATACATATATCATTTCACTAGATGAAAACTTAAAAAAGAAAAAGAGAGTAATTCAAAAAATAATAACATATAAAGAAAAGCATGTAGTATGTATACTTCCTATTTATACAAAAACAAAAACAAGAAATTTGTATTGTAATCTAGATAATAAACAAGTATCACTAGATTATCTAATTAAAACCAAAAATGGAGACTTTAAAAAAATTCAAAGTAAGATAAAAAAATTCAAAATAAACTATCCACAGTCTCAAGAAAAAAAGAAAAAGTATCGTAAGATTAATGTTTATAACAGTAATATTGATGATAAAGATACTTATGTTATATGGGATTATAAAGGAATATATCTTTTAAACTCGGAAGAAAATCAATACAGAAAAATTCTTAATAAAGATTTATATGATAATGTCATGGCTGAACTAGTAGATCATTTCTACATGCTATTAGAAAATAGATCTGTAAAAGGAATTCAAACAATCTATTATTATGATATAAAAAAAGACAGGATAAAAAAATGGAATCCAGAAATAGTTCTTTCTAAAGATTCCTACATAAATGGTACTGAAAAGAAGTTTATTTTTATTACAGACAATAAAACAAAAAAAGAATATATGTTAAACATAAATAAAAGACAGATAAAGGAACTAGACACTGGAACAACAAGTTATGTTACTTACGATAATTATAAAGAGAAGAACTTATCAAAAAGTGATTTCTTTGCAGAAAAACAGTATTTTAAAGTTTCAAAAATTGAGAATTACTACTACTATCAAAAAGATAATAAAATATATAAATATCTTGAGTCAAAAGAGAAAAAACCGATTTTGCTCTTTGAATTAGATAACATAAAAGAGTGGAGTATAACTAAGGATGAAATAATAGTATTAAAAGACGATACAGTTTATTCTTATACAGACAAAAATGGATTAAGAAAAATATTAGAGAATAAGGAACTAAACTATAACTACAAAAATATATACAAAGTATGGAGAAATAAATAGATTATTTCTCTTTTTTAATGGAAAATAGAAAGAAAAAGATTGAAAATAATATTAATATTTGTTATAATCAATATTACGAGATGGGGCTTTAGCCAAGTGGTAAGGCGTGGGTCTGCAACACCCTGATCACCGGTTCAAATCCGGTAGGCCCCTCCATTTCGTGAACGTGGTTCAATGGTTAGAATACGGCCTTGCCAAGGCTGTGATGGGGGTTCGATTCCCCTCGTTCACTCCATAGAAAAATAACGAACTCTAAGGGTTCGTTTTTTCATGGAGAAAGCGAGGGAAATCATACAATTGCAATTACTTATTAATGCTTCAAAAAAATAATATTTTTCCACAATGTCAAAAAATAGTCATTTGAAACTAAATATAGGAAAAGAAGGAGAAAATGACTTGAATAATTTGAAATAATTCACTATAATAAAGTAGAATAGGAGGGGTATCATGGATGATCAAAGAAAAGTAATTGCTATTATTTCCATATTAGTTTTTATTATTTTGGGACTAGGTGGCTATATTGTCTATGATAAATTTTTCACAAAAAAAGAGGAAGAAACTAAATTAACACAAATTAATAATAATAGTATTAATCTAAATGCCTTTTATCAAATTGAAGATACTTTAAATAAATTAGATCTAGCATTTAATGATCCGGATTCTCCTTATTTTGCTTATCCATATTTGCCTAAAAAAGTGGAAGCTAGTAAATTTGACATGGGAGCCGCATTGTATCTATGTATGAGAAGCAGGATGCAACAGATTAACCAGTTACAATATACCCCAGAAGAAATCGTAAAAGCAGACTTCCAACGAATATTTGGTAATAATTTAGAATATTCAATAGCTGAAATTAAGAAATCAGATAACTTTAAAACTGAATACAGTGCTGGCATGCAAAGCTATGCATATTTTGCACCAATTGATGTAAATATGTATTCTCCTGAATATATTGCAATCAATTCAAAAACAAAACTAGAAGACGATAAAGTTGTAATTACTAGAAAGATAGTATATGTGGAATACGAAATGGCCCCTGGTACAGCTTTAGCTTCTACAATTAATTTATATACCGATAATACTAAGAAAAAGAGCTTAGGAAAGATGTATTTAAAAAATGGTACAATCAATAAAAAAGAACTTTTAGCAAAACACGGATCAAAATTACAAACATTTAATTACACATTTAAAGAAAAAACTGAGGAAGATTATAGTTTATTCTTAATAAAAAAAGAAAACTAAAAAATCTTTCTTTTTTGTTGGAAAAGTGTCAAATCATTTATTTCATTTGAAGAAATAAAAAAGAATATGATATAATAAAGCTAGGTGATTTAAATGAAAATCAACATAAAAAATGTGGAAATAAATTACATCCAATATGGAGAAGGGCAAGATATTTTATTACTACATGGTTGGGGACAGAATATCGAAATGATGCGCCCAATCGGAGATAATTTGTGTGATAAATTTCGAATCACAATTTTAGATTTTCCAGGGTTTGGGGAAAGTGAAGAACCAAAGGAGCCATGGAAAATTGACAATTATTCAAATATGTTAGAGGAATTTACTAAATTAGTTGGAATAAAAAAACCAATTGTAATAGGACACTCATTTGGGGGACGAGTCGCTATTCGTTATTCAGCTAGAAACCCAATCGAAAAATTGGTATTGTTTGGTAGCCCCTGTATTAGAATTCAAGAATCTTTACCTTTACAAGTAAAAATATTAAAAAAACTAAAAACACT
>CACZOQ010000083.1 GCA_902782835.1 uncultured Erysipelotrichaceae bacterium
AGAATTGCATTTTCCCAATTGGTAATTGCACTTTTCATTTTTTTTAAATTTTCTTCAGTAAAACCTATGTCTCCCGTAGCAGGGGTTGCTGCCTTCATCGTACTAGTTACAATAACACTTTTTGTTGCCATTGATTTCACATCCTTTCTTTTTAAATACTATTTTTATTAGTGTTTTGTTGATTACTAAACTGTTTGTAATCATCGTCTAACGCATTAGAAAATTGTGTTTTCAATGCATCTAACGAGCTATTAAGATTCTTTCTTTGCTTTTCAACACTTTCTAGGAATGCATCTTTATCTGCACCTTGCCAGTTTTGATTAATTATGTTTTTAAATTTTGTATATGCATCTTGATTAAGAGCTTTTTTAATTTTTTCTATGTCTTGTGAAAAATTATCTTTAAGTTTACTCTTACCTGTTTTACTACGTCCATATGTTGTATTTGCCATTGAGAATACTGCTGCTGTATTTGCCATATATTTCACCACCTATTTTTATTTTTTTATTCAAGAGTTCCTATCCTCTTATAATTTCATTATAGCATATTTTTATTTTTTCACAAGGTGATTTTTTATTATAACTACTTTAGTTTACACAAAAAAAGCTTTTTAACAAGCTTTTTCTTTTATAAATATGACTCCACTAGCATTATCTCTTCCTTTAAAAGGGATTACATAGTTGGATAAATATTTTCTTTTTAATACATAAGGAATTCTTAGATGTTGATCGATATAGACTGCTTCTTTAATAATATTAGTTAAGATTTCTTTAGGTGGTCCTTTTCGTATTACTTTCTTGATTTTTCGATCGGTTATATTATCGGTTACTCCGTCTGTTAATAACAGTATGATATCATAATCGTTTTCTATAATTGTTGTCTCAATTGTACATAGTTCATTGCAGATTCCAATACAAGCTGTAATAATGCTATTATTAGAAAAATAACGTAAATGATCTTTCTTTACTGCTCCATATTTATAATACATCCATACGTCTGAATCATCTTCTGTCACTTGTACTAGACTTTTATTTTTATAAATATATGCTCTAGAATCTCCTGTATTTAGTATTAAAGTCTTTTTTTGGTTTACTAAAGCTAACGTTAGAGTACTCCCTAGGCGATCTTCTCCATACTTCTTTATTAAATTTGTATTTAGTGTTTTAATATACTTTCTTAATAATTGCTCGGCCTTATCTGTATCATTGAGCGTTTTTATGTCTTTATTACTAAACCAACGACTAAGAGAATTGGTTAGATATTTTGAGGCAATTTCACCATGTTCTCTACCACCCATTCCATCAGCTGCGATTAATAGTTTAATATTCTTATTTCTTGGATGTTTTACGGCTATAACGGAATCTTCATTTTTTTCTCTTATTAAGCCTATGTCTGTTTTTGTCTCTAGTATTTCCATAAAAAGCTCCTTCTTTTCTATTATAACAAGTTTTTGTAAAAAGAAAAGAGAAACTGTAAACTTTACAATTTCTCTTTTACCTTTTAATAATCGCAATTTCCTGGTGTCCTAGGATATGGAATAACATCTCGGATGTTCTCAATACCTGTCAAATACATAATTAATCTCTCAAATCCCATTCCAAAGCCTGAATGAACACATCCACCATATTTTCTTAAATTTAAATACCAAGATACTGCTTCCGTATCTACTCCAAGTTTTTTTGCTCTTTCTACTAAGACATCATATAGTTCTTCTCTTTGACTACCACCCATTAATTCCCCTGCTCCAGGTACTTCTAAGTCAACTGCTGCAACAGTCTTATTATCTGGATTTATTTTCATATACCAAGCTTTAATATCTTTTGGCCAATTGGTTATAAAGACAGGTCCTCCAAAATAATCTGTAATGTATTTTTCATGTTCCTTGGCAATATCTTCTTCATAATTTGGTTCAAATTCCCATTTTATTTTGGCTTTCTTTAAGATATCTATTACTTCTTTATGAGTAATTCTTGTAAAATTAGATTTTACTAGTTTTTCTAAGCGATCTTTTAATCCATTTTCTACAAACTTGTCACAGAATTCTATTTCATCTGGACAGGTATCTAATGTAAATTGAACGATATATTTTAACATGTCTTCTTCAATGTCCATTAATCCTTCTAAATCACAAAAGGCAATTTCTGGTTCAATCATCCAAAATTCATTAGCATGTGTTTTTGTATTTGAATTTTCTGTACGGAAAGTTGGTCCAAATGTATAAATTTTATCAAATGCTAAAGCAAAAGTTTCTCCATGAAGTTGTCCAGATCCTGTTATATAAGATCCCTTCCCAAATAAATCTTTTGATAAATCCACTTTGCCTTCTTCATCTTTTTCTAAGTGATTTAAATCTAATGTGGTTACTTTAAACATTTGGTCACTCCCTTCACAGTCTGCTGTTGTGATTAACGGAGTATGAACATATAGATAACCATTCTTTTGAAAATAATCATGAATCGCAAAAGATGCTACACTTCTTATACGAAATACTGCTTGAAACAGATTTGTTCTTGGTCGAAGATATGCTTGTTCCCTTAAAAACTCTCGTGAGTGTTTTTTTGGTTGAATTGGATAATCTTCTGGACAATCTCCAAGTAGTTCAACCTTTTTTGCTTGTATTTCAAACGGTTGTTCTTCTTTTGGTGACTCTACTACCTTTCCTTCTACTAAAATACTGCTTCCTACTCTAATCTTTTGAATTTCATCAAATTCTTTTAGTTTATTATCATAAACAATCTGAATATGTTTAAAACAAGTTCCATCAGAAAAATCAATAAAACCAAACTCTTTTTGTTTTCTATGATTTCTAACCCATCCTTGTAACGTTACTTTCTTGTTTAGATTTTCTTTGGCTTTTTCATATAATTCTTTATTTGTCATATTCTATCCTTCTTTCTAATCAATATAGTAAAAATCTGATGTCATAGCTGCGATTAATTGTTCTTTATCATTATATATATTTGCTCGTAGATAACAAGCAGTTTTACCGTCTTTCACTATTTCTCCTTTGGCTAATAGATATTTTCCTGCTCCAGGCCTTAGAAATGTTATATTGGCATTTCTGGTTAGGGCTTTTCTCCCCTTTGAACGTGCAATCATTCCCATAACAGTATCTCCTAAGCCAAAGATAATAGCTCCATGAGCAAAACCATATGGATTCATAGAATTTTCATTTAATTCTACTTTGATCTCGATGTTTTCTTCATTTGCTTCTATTATACGATACTTATTATGACGAAAGAAACCTTTTTCTTTTACCATTTTATCTAATAGATTATTATATTCCATTTTATCCCTCCTATTTTAATAAATTACTGCTATATTTCCACGCAATAATTCTTAAAACTGCTCGATTAATTGTTTCTTCTGTTATGTTTCCTTCTTGATAAGAATTTAATACTTCTTTATACATATTAATAAAGTCACTTGTTATAATCATATCATTTCCGGCATTGATTGCCAATGTAGCTGCTTCATTGTTTTCTACGTAACTTTTAACAGCATCCATTGCTAAATCATCTGTAATGATAATTCCTGTAAACTTTAATGTGTCTCTTAATTCTTTTATTACTTTTTCACTTAATGATGCTGGAAGAGATTCATCCATTGATTTGACTATATTATGAGATACTAAGATGCTTGGAACTTTTTCCTCTATCCCTGCCATAAATGGTTTAAAGTCATTTTCGATAAAATTGTCATAGGGTCTATTATCAATTGCTATACCAGTGTGAGTATCTTCATTATTTCCATATCCTGGAAAATGTTTTAAGCAAGCGTTTATCTTATTGTCATTTGCATATCTTACCATTTGCTTAATGAGAGTCGCTGTTTCTTCAGCATTTCTTCCAAATGTACGATTATTAATAAAATCATTTTCATTCTCTGATACATCTGCAACAGGTGCTAGATTTAAATTAATACCAATCTCTTTTAATAATTCTGCTTTTTCTTTTTCAGTCTGTTCTAGTAATTCGTAGCCACCTTTTTCATAGTAATATCTTGGAGATAAAAACTTTTCGTTTCGAAAAGCTGGAAAACGACTGATTCTAGTAACATAGCCACCTTCTTCATCTACTCCTAAGATAAGAGAATATTTATTCTTTTCTTGAGCCTTTTCCAATTCTTTTTTGATTGATTCTTTTGTATTTTTTTCAAAATCTTTCGCAAATAAGATATATCCTCCTGGATAATAATTACTGAGATATTCTACATCCCCAACATCATATCGTACAAGAAATAATTGACCTATTTTTTCTTCTATTGTCATTTTATCCACTAGTTTTCTTGCTTGTTGATAATAATCCTTAAATATGGATTCTTGAATCTTTTTGTCAGATATTAATGTATCTTTTATTTGATGATCTATTTGTAGTTTATTCTCTTCTTTTTTACTTGGATTATCATAATAGAATATACCTAATCCTATTATGATTATTAATAATAATCCTATAATTATTTTTTTCATTTATTCACCTTTATTCATTCTTTTCTTAAATTCTGTTGGAATTGACGTTTCTATTAAAATATCTTTTTTTATGTCTGGATAATAGAATTTTAAACGATTCGCATGTAGATATAGTCTATTTTCTTTTCCTTTTGGATCTCCATATTTTCTATCACCTAAGATAGGATGTTTTAGAGATTGAAAAGCAACTCTAATTTGATTCTTTCTTCCTGTTTCTATTTGAATACTAACCATACTATATTTATCATTTTCTTTTATCACTTTATAATTTGTAATTGCTTCTTTACCATCATCTTTTTTGGTTACATATACTAGATTTGTAGATGTTTCTTTTAAATTTTGAATCACTCGATCTTCTTTCTTTGATAAGTTTCCTTCAACAATAGCAACATATTCTCTTAGGAATACATATTCATTCCAATTCTCCTGAAGTTGATTTTTCGTTTTTTCATCCTTTGCAAATAAAACGATTCCACTTGTATCTTTATCGAGACGATGAACTATAAAGACTCTTTCATTTTTTTCTTTTAAATATTCTCTAACCATGTGATATAGTGTTTTTTCTTTTTCTTTATTTGTTGCAATTGTAAGTAAACCACTAGGTTTATTAACGACCAATATATGTTTATCTTCCATCAGAATTTCAAAAGGAAATTCTTTTTTATTCTTAGAATCCGTATGAATAATAATACTCATACCAGGTTTTAATAAATAATTATACTGAGTGGTTTTATTATTATTGACAAAAATAGAACCATGTGTTAAGTACTGTTTAATTCTTTTTTTAGGCATATCTAAATGATTATATAAATATTCTAATAATTCACAGTCTTTTTCCACAACTAATTTCATAGTCCCACTCCTTCCTTAATAAATTATACCTTATTTTTATTATAAATAAAAGCTTAAGAGTTGTCTCTTAAGCTTTTTCTGTTCCCAGTTTATCTATTTGTTCTACAAAAATATTTTCATTATTTTCTTCTTTTTCTTTTTTCTCTTCTTCCTCTTCTTTTTCTTTTTCAGATTCAGCAACACTAGCTGCAACTCCTAGTCCTGCTCCTAAAGCGATAGAAGCAAGATAATTATCATCATCTTTACCTAATATACCAGTATTTGGAATTAATTCATTATTAGGATAAAAATGAGTAACAGCCGCTTCTAAAACTGGTATCGTTGAGATAATTGATGGCTCTTCTATAACAGGTGCTGTTGTTGGAGCTGAAGTTGGTGCTGATGTTGGTGCAGGTGTAGGAGGAGTCGTTGGTGAAGTCGGAGGTGCAGTAGTTGGAGCCTTCGTTGGGGCTGCAGTTGGTGCCGGTGTCTTGACTACTGGAGCCTTTGTTGGTGCTTTTGTTGGTGCTGATGTTGGAGCTCTGAAAGGTGCTGTTGTTGGTGCTTTTGTTGGAGATGTTGTAGGCACTACTGGAGCCTTTGTTGGTGCAGGAGTTGGTGCTTTTGTTGGCGCCGTAGTCTTTGGAGCAGTCGTTGGTGCTGGTGTTGGATTAGTCGTTGGTGTAGTTGGTGGAGCTGTTGTTGGAGGGGTCGTTCTTGGCGTTTGGGTTGATTTTGGTGGAGGTGTTGTTGGAATTGTAGATGGTACTGTCGATGGTGTAGTTGGTGCAGTCGTTGGCGTTAAGTCAATGTCCTTTCCGTTATGATATTTTCTATTTTCATTTACAAATATCGCTCTTGATGGTTGTACATCTAATCCTGCTTTTTGAGAGGCATATTGTCCAATATCTCCTAATGTATCCTTTACACCATTCATAGCTATATAAGATGTTGCTCCTGCTGCAACAGTTCCTGCCATATTACCAACTATTGCTCTTGTATGAGAAAGCTTATAGGAATGGCTTAATGCATCGCTCAATGCCCCACCTTTAGCTATATTATTTGTAGGGTTAACATTGGATACTCTAAATATATCCATTCCTCTATTATTTAAATATTTATCTACTTTCATTTGTGCAGATGCAGGAATTTTCTCTCCTGCTGCTTTTGCAGCATCAATTTCTTTTTGTGCTGCTCGATATTCACCGAATGATACTTTCTTATTTGATAAATATGTATTTACTGTTTTTTGAGCATCTTTTGGAATTTTCTGTCCTGCTGCTTTTGCAGCATCAATTTCTTTTAAGGCTGCTTTATATTCTCGATAATCATTTATTTTATTATAAATATTCTTTCCTGGTGAAGTTACAGTATCTGAAACATTTTTAAATTGACCAATAGTAGCAGCTTTGAATATACCGGCTGCTCCTCCACCAGCATCTGTATATACTTGATGTAAGTTTTGCATATCATAGAATCCTTTTGTATATGCTTTACTTGTTAATCTATCAGTGAATCCACCTAATTTTGCAATTTCTCCGGTAAAATCTCCTCTTTTTGCGAATTGTGCTAATAATTTCTTTTCTGCTTCATCTCTAGTTAACCCTTGCCAACTCTTATATAAAGACTGCTTTCTTGCAAGGATATCATCCATATTTTCTGTAATATATTTCATACTGCCGTCTTTTCCAACCATTTGATAATAGTGTTCTTCAGCACCATTTAAAATTTTGGCTTTTGCTTGTTCTAAAGATAAACCTTTATAACCAGCCCATTCTCCGGTTCCATTAGCACCAGCAGTTAATCTTCTTTGTGCTTCTGCTTCAAGATTCGTAGGATTCTTTAAGTTTGCTAAGTTCTTTTGTGCTTGTTTTATTTGTTGACGCTCTCCAAGTTTTCCTGCGGCATAAGCCATACCACCTTGGATAGCGGCTTCTTTTAAACCTGATAAAGTAGCCCCCAGTATACCATAACCATGATCGAGGGCATCTTCCGAACCAGATCCCAAACCTCCGACAGCTGCTACAAGAGCATTTGCGTTGGTTGTAGATTGGAAAATACCAGTTACTTTGGCAAGTTTTGAACCTTCTGAAGCTGTTCTGGCAAGGAAGTTATTTGCTCCACCAAGATATCCACCCATACAGATATATCCGGCAGCTTGTCCGATTCCTCTAAATACTGATGATACAACTCCATCTGCAGACATTGCAGAATATTTTGCAGCATCACGATCGTAGTATATAAAATCAAATAATTCTCTGGATAAATCTCGTTTTTCAAAATCTAGAATGGAGTCACTTATTTTTGTTTTTAAAACTAAATCTACTGGTTTTGTTACCCAAGCTCCTAATAAGCAGGCAGCATCTCCAATATCTTCAAAAGCTCCGACAAAACCTTCTCCAATTTTCGCTGCTCCCATTCCAACAGTTGAAAGAGCTTTTTTCCAAAATGGTGCGGCATCATAATCTTTATTGTACTCAATAATTGCTTCAACTCTGCTGTTAATACCATTAATTGTATTGTCAATTAAATCAACGCATTGGTCTGCTAAACCAATACCTGTTGCAATATTGCTTACATTTATGTATTCTGCTCCACGAGCATTATATACCAAAGAAACAGCGCTTGAAATGTCGTTCTCTGTTGTAGATAGTTTTGTTTTTCCTTGATCTAGTAAATCTAAAGCATTGTTCACTAATCCTTCATCATAATTTAATCTTGGCATGTTAAACCTTCTTTCTAAACTGATTCTTTGTTCTCCTTAAGTTGTTTCAAATAATTTTCGTATTCTTGTTTTTGTTCATGAAATACTCGTACTGCTTCCGCTTCAACTTGATCTGCATATCCTTCGTATGTTGCCTTTAAACTTACAATTTCTTCCCCTAAACTTGATATTGAATACTCTAATGTACTTTCGTCAACAGATAATGCCTTTTCTGTTAATGTTTCTCCTGCTTGAATTACAGCGTTTCCACATTCTTCAAAATCTCCTACTGCTGTTCTTAATTTAGAACAACCTTGTTTAATGGTTGCTAAATCAATGATTTGTGAAGGACTTGTAATACCATATCCCATACTATCACTCTTCCTTTTCTCTTATTTTTCCATTTCTTTTCCAATTACTAATAAATAAGTATCTGGCGGATTATAATGACATACTTGTAGTACTATTAATCTGTCATTTCCTTTTATTTCTAAATTACTTTCAATATATAATGAGTTTTGTAATAATTTACTTACATGTTGTAGAAAGTCCTCTTCATTATAGAAAATAACTTTCATATGTTCATTATTATCATTACTAATGATTTTAATAGCAATTACTTTATAATGAACTAGTTTTTCATCTATGCTTAAGTAAATATCCTTATAATTCTTAAAAATATTCTCATCAACATATGCTTCTAAATTAATAAATGGTAATCTATCAAAAAACTTTTCATTTTTTGTATTATGTCCATAGATATTAATTTGTTGATTATTCGCTAAATCTGTATTTCGATAATCAAAGAATGGTACTCCTAATCCATCATGAACATTATATAAATTATTATTTAAATAAAACGCATTATTACTTGTTCTAGTTACCAAAGCATTAATATTTAAATTTGGTATTTCAAGTCTTCCCATTATATAGGGATTTCCATATTGTTCTCGATACGCAGGTAATTCATTAACATATGCTTCAACATCTTTTTTATTATCATCTTTATCTTTATAATTATTTTTTTTCTTTTCTTTTATTAACTTATCAACACTCGGAATACTAATTGCTGTAAAGTGTCTATAAATTAAATATCCACCAAAAGAAAGAACCATTGATCCGATAATGATTAAAATATATATTATGATTTGTTTCAACTTTGATTTTTTCATTTCAATCCCTCTGTATCTTTCTATAGTTCTTTTAAAATATTTTCTACTCCTTTGGTATTATGATTATCTAAAATCTTATTTGGATATTTTTTTAATAATTCACAACTATTTTTAACAATATAACTTTCTGGAATATTTTGTATTAGTGATTCATCACTTTCATTACAACCTATTACTATTAATTCTTCTTTTTTTAGTCCTTTTTTTACAAGGATTTGATTTACTCCTATGAACATATTACTTTTTGGTGATGTTATTTCTAATATTATTCTTCCTTTGTCTATGAAAACTGATGAATTTACATTTATTTTTTTTATTTTTTCTTGTTCTTGTATATTTTTTAATTCTATTTCTATTTTGTATAAATCTTGAGTTTCTATATTCTGATTGTTAGCTACTACACTATTATAATTATAATATATTATGTTATTATCTGTAAATGCTGTGATGATTCTCTTTACACTTGTTTTCGGTATTTTATTCTTAAATATACATTTTTTCTTTCCAACATCCCATACATAGCTTCCGTTTAATGAAACAATATAATCAATAAATGGAAAATCTTTATTATAATCTAATACATCTTGATATAAGCGATTTGTACATACTGTTAATTGTATTCCTTTTAATCGAAGTCTCTCTATCTCCAACATAGTCGAGGTAGGAATTGCTTCTTCTTCATTAATTAATGTGTTATAAAAACTACTTACAACCATTTTTACCATTTGTTTTTCCCCCTAATTTTGATTCCACAATTGAAATGACTAGTAGTAGTATTGATAGTGCTAATAAATAACCTGATACTATGTCACTTGGGTAATGGACTCCTAAATAAATTCTACTCATTCCAATTCCAATTATGATTAAACTCAATAGGATTATTAAACTAATCTTTAAATACTTATTCTTAATCTTCTTATAAACATAGTATATTAGAAATCCATATATCGCTATTGAAATCATAGCATGTCCAGAAGGAAAAGAAAAACCACCTTGTTTAATTAAGCGTAAATGTTCTGGACGAGCTCTTCTAACGATTCTTTTTAGTCCTTGATTGATTAATACTGTCCCTACAACACTAATACCTAAAATGTTGCGTTCTTCATTTGAAATTAATAATAATAGAATTACTGTTATGCATAAAATTGGTATTGGATTTCCTAATTGTGTAATTTCCTTCATAAATGCATCCATGTACGTATTTCGTAATGAAAAGATTCCGTTATAGATATCATCATCAAAGAATATCTGTTTTTTTAATAATACCCCTATCATTAATAGAAAAAATAGGAATAGTAGTATACTAATAATCCAATATTTTTTTTTCATAATTCTCCTATTTATTTAAAGATTTCCTTACTTCTTCCTTATACACTTCTACTCCTGGTTGATTGAATGGATTTACTTCAAATAAGATTCCACTAAATGCAGCTGCTAACAAGAAGAAATATATAAGAGAAGAAATTGTTTCTAGGTCTAATTCTGATAATTCTATTTCTAAACATGGAACATTTCCTTTAAAATGAGCTTTCATCACAGAGTCTAATACAATATTATTAATATCTTGTAAATTTTGACCATTATAATCTATAAAATTATCCATATTCTTTATTTTTATAAATGTCTCAAACAAGATTTTATTACCTTCTTGAACAAATTGTCCTAATGAGTGTAAATCTCTTGTATGAACAGAAGAAGTTGGATAAATACCCACATTATTTTTACCTTCTGTTTCTCCAAATAATTGTTTTAACCATTCTGTAAATGGACTTAAATTTTGCTCATATACGCAGAAATTTTCAACAACTCTTCCTTCTTTAAATAACAATCTTCGAATCACTGCATATTCATAAGCTACATCGATTAATCTCTTACCATCATAATATCCATCTACAATTCGATAAATATCATAGTTTAATGCTAGAGGTAGCAAATGAGCAGGTGTTAAGAAAGAATATCTTCCACCAATGTCATCTGGAATTTCAAATGATTTATATTGTTGCTCGTTCGCTTCTTCTCTAAGAGCTCCTTTTTCTTTATCTGTTGTAATAATAATACGCTTTTTTATTTCTTCTCCAGTGTATTTTCTTTTTAGTATGTCTTTTAGTACTTTATATGTAATCGTTGTTTCCATTGTAGTACCGCTTTTACTAATAACATTCATACAAAAGTTCTTACGATATAAGTATGACGATAATTCATCTAGATACTTGCTTGACAAAGTTGTTCCAGCATAAATCACTTCGAAATTTTTATCATCAAAATATTTTTGAAACATTTTTTCAAACGAATAACTTCCTAAAAAAGACCCTCCTATTCCAATTACAACCATACAATCAAAATTCTTCTTTATTTCTTTGGCTGTTTTGGAAATATCATCTATCCATTCTTTATTAATCGTCTTAGTCCAGCCAATCATATCATATGAGTTAAATTTTTCTATTACTTGTTGCTTCATTCCATAAAGGGTTTTGTATTCTTCTTGATTAATAAAAGGCATAACATAAGATTTGAAATCAAACTTTATCATATTTTCACTCTCCTAGTTTAAATTATACCATAAAAAAAGCAAAGTTGTCTTTGCCTTTTTATTTTATTGAGTAAATTTAATCTTTCCATTTTTATTAATGGTTAATTTTACAGTTCCTTCAACTGTATAATAAGTTTTCTTATAGTTTTTATTTGCTTTTTTAAGACGTTGAACCGTTGTTTTCGATCTTTTTCTATCATTGGTTATTACAGTATATTCTGGTTTTATTTTGTTTAATGCATCCTGATGATTGTTATAGGTAACATAACCATGATGAGCTGCTTTATAAATATCAACATCTCCAACTTTTTTCGCTGTTTTACTCTCTTGATTATAACCAAAGTAATTTCCAATATCTCCTGCAAAATAAATTCTTCTACCATTTATTGTTGCTACAGCTGTTATACTATTAGCATTCTCGAAACGTCCTTTATGAAGAATGTTTACACCTTTACTACTAAAGAATTCTGTGTTATATAGTTTAATTTTTGTGTTTCCAAGATTGAATACTTGGCATTTTTGTAATTTAACATCACAAATATTTGTCTTTTTCTTTTTGGCAATGTTTATCATTTTTTTAAAACTACTTTGATGTGATGGATACTTCGCTCCATCTTTCTTAATATATAATGTTTTTACCGAAAAACTATTCATAATTCTCTCATATCCACCAGTATGATCAGTATGAGCATGAGTAATCATTACAAAATCTAATTTTTTAACTCCTGCTTTTTTTAACTCTTTTACCAACTTTGTTTCATTTCTTTTTACACTTGTATCAATTAATCCAAACTTTCCATTATCTTCTAATAAGAAAGCATCATTGCTAGCGCCTAAATTGAAGAAATAAATCTTATTCTTATTTGGAGATAGTACTTCTTTTTTTGGTGCTGGTGTTGGTGTCACCTCTTTTTGTGGTTCTGGTGCTGGTGTTGGTGTCACCTCTTTTTGTGGTTCTGGTGCTGGTGTTGGTGTCACTTCTTTTTGTGGTTCTGGTACTGGCGTTGGTGTTGGTGTTACTTCTTTTTGTGGTACTGGCGTTGGTGTTGGTGTTACTTCTTTTTGTGGCTCTGGTGCTGGTGTTGGTGTTACTTCTTTCTGTGGTTCTTGTGGTGATACTACTTCAATATCTTTCTCAATAATAATTGCTGGTCCATTTCCACTTTCACTTGTATTGTTGGATATAACCTGACTTTTTACTAAATCCTGGGTATTTTGACTCGGTTGGTTTTGTGTTGACTGAGTATTACTTGATTGTGATTGATTTGTTACTGTCTGAGTGTTATTTTGTACTGGTTGATTATTATTCTGTGGTGTTGATTGATTATTGTTTTGTACTGGTTGATTACTATTCTGTGGTGTTGATTGATTATTGTTTTGTACTGGTTGATTACTTTTTTGTGTTGTTGGCTGATTTTCTATTTGATCTTTAGTATCTTTTTTAGGTTTTTGTGATTGCTCTGTCACTTCTGGTATATTTGATTTCTTCTTTTTTGACAATTTAGTATTAGCAGAATTTACAAAATAAGAAATCCCTATGATTGCAATTAGAATTACCCCTAATATTGCGATACTTTTAAAGGATAGAAATATACTATCCTCTTCTCTTGCTTTGAGAAAAAGTGTTGCTCCAAAAAATATAATAATAACAATTATTAACAACAAATATATCATAACTAAATCCCCCTAAATAATAATTTATTTGTTATTTCCTTCTTGAATAATAGCTTCATATAGTAGATCTACTAAATGATTACTTGGTTGAAGATTATATTTCTTCATTATTCTTTCAAATATATCAAGACTGTATTCCATATTTAAATATGGATATATCAGTTCTTTTTTATTAGTTATCTCTTTAAAATAATCTCTTGTATATGATTCTTCAATCAATAATAATGGATAATCTTTTATCCAGTGCTTAAACTTTTCTAAAATGAAATAGATATTTTTTACGTATGTAAATTGGTCTTTATCATATGAAATCAACTTTTTTATATCATCAATTTCTATCTTGCTATTTACCACTCGGTAATCGAATCGGTCTTCTAAAACAATTCCATTCAACTTCAGCGCACTCAGTTGAGCAATAAAGCCTTTTTCTGGATTGCTGTTTGTTGGAATTATTTCTACAATAATATACTTGTCCTTTTGTAGATCCATAATTATCCCTTTCTTTTCTAGGGCCTTATTGTAACATATTTCTTTTAAAAATGCAAAAAAGAAGGATATAAATATTCCTTCTTTTTTATTTGTGAATTGTAACAACTACTTTATGAATCTTTCCATCATTCTCAAGTGAGATAGAAGAAGATATTAGTTCTTTGTCATCTAACTGAACAGATGCTTTCTCACCTTTAATGACTTCGATATTATAAGTTGTTTCTTTATAATGGTAAGTTGCTTTAAAGCCATCCCAAGCAATCGGTATTTGAGGTTCAATCTTTAATTTGTCACCTTTTTTCTTAATACCTAAAATTTCTTGAACTCCTACATGATAGAACCATCCTGCTGAACCTGTATACCAAGTCCATCCACCTCTACCAGGGAAGTTTTCAGATGAATAAATATCTGCAGCAATAACATAAGGTTCAACTCGATATTTGTTAACATCGGACATTGTTTTTGTTCGATTAATTGGGTTAATCATTTGATAGTAACGGTAAGCGCGATCATAATATCCTGCTTTTATTAAGGCCATCAAATACCATGACACAGAATGTGTATATTGTCCCCCATTTTCTCGAATACCTTTTGGATAATTCATGATATATCCTGGATTATTCAATGATTTAGAGAAAGGTGGTGTCAATAATTTAATAATCTTATTCTTATTGTCAACTAATTGTTCTTCTACCGATGTAATGACTTTTTGAACTCTATCTTTTGGTGCAACTCCACTCAAAATTGAGAAACTCTGAGAAATAAGGTCAATCTTACATTCACTGTTTTCATGACTTCCTAGTGGATCTCCATTATCGAAGAATGCTCTTAAATAATATGAGCCATCCCAGGTTTTCTTATTTAGATTATCTTTTAATTTTTCATTAAACTTCTCATATTTGCTAGCATCAAAGTTCCGGTCTTTCTTCTTTACTACTTTGATAAAGGAATCCATTACTGTATATAGGAAGAATCCTAACCATACACTTTCCCCTTTGCCTTTGATTCCAACTCGGTTCATTCCATCATTCCAGTCTCCACCACCCATTAGTGGGATTTTATGTGGCCCTAGAGAATCCATAGATAATGCTAGTGACTTCAAACAATGTTGGAATAGTGTATCTTTCTTATCCGAATAATTAAAGACTAATCCTTTTTCATTTTCATAATCGCTTAGTTCTTCTCCTACTACATATGGAACTTTTTCTTCTAATATACTGTAATCTCCTGTTGTTTCAATATAATTGGCTGTTGCATATACTAACCATAGAAAATCATCTTTATAACGACTTCTTAAACCAAAATGGTTTTTCTCATGCCACCAGTGAAGAACATCGCCTTTTTCAAATTGATGAGATGCATTAATTAATATTTGCTGTCTTGTATATTCTGGATAGACTAAATCAATATTCATAGAATCTTGAAGCTGATCACGATATCCAAATGCTCCACTTACTTGATAGAATCCAGCTTTAGCTAATATTCTGGAAGATATTGTTTGATATAAATACCATCCATTTACAATATAATCAAAACTTTTATCTGGACTCGATACTTGAATTGTACCTAATATTTGATTCCAACCATCTTTTACAGCTTTTAATTCTTTTTTACAATTTGAAATATCAGTATATTTTTTTATCAATGCAACATTTTCTTTGTCACTAAGACTACATCCTAATACAAAGGCAATTGTTTTTTCCTCTTCTTTTTCTAATGTTACATTAAAATCAATATGCTTAATTAACATCTTATTGCATTCAGCATATTCAATTGGTTCTGAAGTTGACATAAAGACATTGATATCTCCATAGTTTATACTATAAACATTTCTCATCTTTAAATAATTGTCATCCCCCATAAATTCAGTTAAGATATGACGCGTTGTTTTTTCTTCAAAATTACCAAATGTTGGGTTAATCCAGAATTCAACTTTTACAGGATTCTTAGACTTCTTTTTATTTGTTAATTTCATTAAGTATATTTTAACGTTATCTTCTTTGGCAACAAACTCTGTCACTTCATGTTTTAAGTCTTCTGTTTCACTTTCTAATATACTATAACCAAATCCATGAGTACATTTTTCTGGATCAAATATTTTATCATTAAACTTGAAACCTTCACTCTTATCATTAATGACCATTTCATTGGTCCAAGAGGAAATTTTAAATTCTCCAGAATTATAAGCATATGTATATCCACAACCATTGTTTGTAATAATGGTACCAAAAGTTTTATTGGCAATTACATTACTCCATGGCATTGGTGTATTTTTGTTATAAATAACATATTCTTTACCATTATTCTTAAAACCTCCAAAACCATTATCAAATAGTAGCTTTTCTTTTTCCTCTTGTGGAATATTTTTTTCAATACTGTAGGTTGGATAATCACTTACTTTATTACTCTTTTGTAATTCTTCCACTGCTTCTTTAAGACTTCTATGATTATCAACTACAAATCGTAATCTTGGAACAACATTCAATAAGCTTCTATCTTCTTTCGTAATGTCTTCTTTATTAATTACTGTAATACTTCCTGGAGTATGATAAAAACTATTTAATGTATAGATTCGATACATTTCATCATCAATTTCTTTCTTGATGCTTTTAGCATATTCACTACTTTCATTATTAATGATGATAATATCTACAAAGATGGATTTATTCTTGTAATATTCAAATGCTTTTAAGATTTCATGAACAAAGCTCATATCACTGATATCACTGATTTCAACAGTAATAATTGGTCTATCTCCACTGACACCAAATTTCCATAGCCCTGTTTGGCCTAAAGCATTTCTTCTTAAATATTCCATTCTTTCTTCATTTACTGAAATACGGGTTGTTTGATATAGATAATTCAACATGATATTGAATGTTCTCATATTTTCTCCAGAAATGTTCATGTTCTTTGTATCAATTACATTCATTAATGTTGAAATACGGAACGCTTTTTCTAATGCATAAGAACTATCATAGTACTTAACAATATCATTAATTTGTTCTTTACTACGTCCAAAACCTACTAGTAAGTAGACAGTGGTTGAACTTCCTGCCGGAACTATAATTTTATTTCGAATGGATAATACAGGATCTAGATTATCTCCAGAATAATTTGTCAAGTCTTTGTTTAATGCTTCTGCATTATTTATTGTATGATTTCGCCCAATAAAGTTCGATCTTTCCGTCTCATATGAATACTTATCAGTTGGCTCTTCTATTATTAATCGAGTAACCATATAACTATTAATACTTGATTCTCCACGGCCTTTTCTTTTCGCAATCAAACTATCTGTTTTAGGGTCAAATTCTGTTTTAATAAACATATTATTGAAGACTCTATGGCTTACATCATCCATATTATCTGACAAAATTGGTTCTGTATAGCTCGTTAATTCTAATTTTTTATCAACTTCGTCTTCATTTTTAAAAGTCACTTTTCTAATTTCTGCATGATGATTCTTACATACAACAATTTCTGTTTTGGTAGAAATCATTCCATCTCTACGTAAGAATTTAATCTTATCGGCAGCAAATACCACTTCATACTTATCTGGTTTAATATTAACTGGTGCATAAGTATTACTCCAAATATCATTTGTTTTAGTATCCTTTACAAATAAGAAAATACCATAATCTTGTTCCGTTACTTTACGATAACGATTTAATTGCAAGGTACGATATCTTGAAAAGCTATTACCACGATCATTCATAATTAATGAATATTTCTTATTTGATAAAACAGACATTTCTGGAAGATATGAAATATAATCAAATGATCGAATATCATTTTCAATCGTTTCTTTTGAATAATTGTATTTCTTATATTTAGCCATTTTCATATCTATGCTGGTCTTAATCTGTACTTTTTCTTTCAATAATAGTTCAAACGTACGGATATTTACATTCGAATGGAAATACTCTTTCATAACGTCTTGTTTTAAATAGTTTGTAATTCCTAATAAACTCATGCCTTGATGATGTGCAAAATAAGATTTAACTATTCCTTTATTATCATAGTCAAAAGATTCATACAATCCATATTTTGCGTACATATCCATATCTTTAAATCTTTTAATATTATCATATACATCTTCTGGGAACATTTCTAACGCCATAATTGAAGAATATGGTGATATAACAATTCGATTTTCCTTGTCTTCTTTAGCTTTTAAATATGGAGTTGCAAAGGCTTTATATTTATAATTTAAAGAATTATCTAATTCATTATAAGCAGACTCTGAAATACCCCAAGGTAATTTATGAGAAACTTTAGCCATAAAATCCTTTTGACAGAAATATGCAAAATGATATGATTCATCTAATAATGTGTTTGGATAGTTTTTCATGAATAATAATGGCATATAATACTCAAAAGCTGTTCCGGACCATGAAATAAGTCCTTTTCTTCCCTTATATGTTGTTAAAGATTTATCTAGTGCAAACCAGTGTTTGCTTGGTGCATCTCCAAAACAAATTGCTATATAACTCATTAAACGAGACTCAGATGCAAATTTATTGTAATTATAAGTTGATAGTTTACCTTCATCTTCATCATATCCAATACTAAAGACATTTTTCTTAGTATACATTTTTTTGAAGTTTGTATTTTTAATTAATTTATCACATAGTTTAACAAGTTTATCT
>CACZOQ010000084.1 GCA_902782835.1 uncultured Erysipelotrichaceae bacterium
AGTCACTACTAATATTAGTAGTGCCCGTATTTTTTTTCTCGACTAGTTTTTATAGATTTGAAAGTGAGTATGCATAAGGAAACGAGCTGCATAGAGATTTATTCTTACACGTCTAGCACGGAGTCACTATAGAAAAGAATAGTGGTTTTCTGTGCTTTTTCTTTTAGAAAAAAAAGGATATAATAGTTTTGATGATAGAATCTATAAAAACGAAATAATATAGAAAGGAGTGATTCGTATGGCAGTTATTACCGTAAAAAATCTAACAAAAAGTTTTAAGGTAAAACAAAAAGAAAAGGGCCTAAAAGGAAGTTTAAAATCACTAGTAAAACCAAAATATAAAATCATCAAAGCTGTTAAAAACATCTCTTTTTCTGTTGAAAAAGGAGAAATGATCGCTTTCATTGGTCCCAATGGGGCAGGTAAGTCAACTTCTATCAAGATGATGACAGGTATTTTATTCCCAGATAGTGGGAAAATGGAAGTATTAGGTTTAGATCCAGTCAAAGACAGAAAAAAACTAGCTTATGAAATTGGCTGTGTATTTGGACAAAAAGAACAATTATGGACTCATTTAACTCCTTATGATAACTTTAAGTTTTTTGGAGCCATATATGACATTCCAGAACCAGTAGTTGAGAAAAAAATAGAAGAGTTAAATGAATTGTTTGAGCTATCTGAATTTATTAATACACCAGTAAGAAATCTAAGCTTAGGTCAAAGAATCCGTTGTGAAATCGTTGCATCTTTAATTCATGAACCTAAGGTATTGTTCCTAGATGAACCAACAATAGGATTAGACCCTGTTGTTAAAGAAAATATCCGTGTTCTGATTAAGCGAATGAATAAAGAATACAAAACTACCGTTGTATTAACATCACATGATGTATCAGATATCGAAAAATTATGTAAGAGAGTTATTATTGTTAATAATGGTCAAATTGTAATGGATGATACAATGGAAAACCTAAAATATCATTATTTAAATAAAAAAATAGTAGAAGTAAAAATGAATAAACAAGTAAATTTAGATGATGAAGAAGGAATCACAATATTAAAAGACAAAGGATATAATCTAAAAATAGAAGTTGATACAAAAAAGAAAAGTGTAGCAGATGCGATTAAACTATTAAACCCAGATAATATGGTAGATATCAATATATCAAATGTTCCTTTAGAGCAAATTATTAGTGATATTTATAAAGATGGTGATAAGAAATGAAAAAGTACTTATACATCTATAAATCAGAATTGATGACAAATATTCAATATGCATTTGATCTATTAATAGGATTTATTACTTACTGTATTATGATCTTTATATTTCTTAATCTATGGCAATATATTTATCAAGATCCAAAAGAATTAATTAATGGTTATACAATGAGTCAAATGATTTGGTATGTTATTATTACTGAAATATTATGGATGAGTTTAGGAGGAAGAAAATTATGTAAGAAAATAGCAGAAGATGTTCGTTCTGGAAATATTGCATATAATATTAATAAACCATATAGTTATGTAGAATACTCATTATGGAATCATATGGGATTAGTAACCGTGCGATTTGTGTTAGTTGGAATCCTTGGAATGATTTTAGGAGCAATTTTCTTACATACATTTCCATCTTTAAATATCTTTCAATTAATAGGAATAATTGTATCATGTATTTTAGCAACCATGATTAGTATTTATATTATAACAGCACTTGGATTAATCTCATTCTTTATAGAAGATGCTAGTCCATTTTATTGGTTATATTCAAAAATGATCTTAGTGATAGGAACAATTTTCCCAATAGAATTCTTTCCAGCAGTATTACAACCTATCATAAAATTTAGTCCAATCTATGTTGTTAGTTATGGACCAGCTAAATTATTTGTAGATTTTACTACAACAGGCTTTTTCAATATTTTGATTGCTCAGATAATATACTTAATTATCAGTTGTACGATTTGTCATTTAATATATCGGAAAGGGGTGAGAAAGCTCAATGTTAACGGAGGCTAAAAATCAGATAAAAGTAATGATTCTATCTATCAAGTATGCATTACAGCGAGAAATGTTAAATAAAATTTCATTCTTCTCAAATATAATCTTCATGGTATTAAATAATGCCTGCTTTATCATTCAATGGATTATTCTATATGCAATTAAAGATAATGTAGGAAATTACAGCTTCAAACAGGTTTTACTATTATGGGGACTAGCAGCTGGTACATATGGATTTGCTCATTTCTTCTTTAAAGAGTCATTTGAATTAAGTGAAATGATTCACACAGGAAAATTAGATACCTATTTAATTCAACCTAAAAGTGTATTATTATCGGTTATAACAAGTAGTGTAGAAGTATCTGCTATAGGAGATATGTTATATGGAATAATTATGGTATTCTTATATGGTTTTAGTATGAAAACACTTCTCTTATTTATTCTATTTTCTATAACTGGAGGATTAATCATTACAAGTATTGCTGTTATCTGGGCTTCTTTATCTTTCTGGTTTGGAAGAATGGATATTTTAACAAATACTGTAAATAGTTTAATGACAAACTTTGCTACCTATCCAGAAGGAATCTTTAAAGGATTTATAAAAATATTATTCTATACAGTAATTCCTATTGGCTTTGGAATCTATTTACCAGTTCAAATTATTCATGAATTTCAATGGACTCTTTTGCTACTTGTGATTGCTATAACATGTATATTAATTCTAATTGCAAATATCCTGTTCTATAAAGGATTAAAAAGATATAGTAGTAGTAATTTAATGAATGTAAGGACTTAATATATGACAATTGAAAGAGATAATAAAATATTAAAATCGTCTAGTTTCCCAAAAGAAAAATTCTATCTATTCTTTCAAATGCTTGAAACAGATGAATATCTTTTTAGAAGTGATGAAGACAATTATATAATTGGAAGAGGAAATCCTGGTTATCCAATTTGGATCTGGTTAAAAAAAGGAATATCTTTGAAAAAACAGGACGAAGTAAAAAAAGAATTAGAAACATATTATTTAATGTCAGAAGAAAATATACTTACTTGTCCAAAAGACTGCTACGAAATAATCAAGAACATGGGAAGGACAAAGAGAGATTCTGAAATAGGATTTCTAATATGTAAAAAAGTAAATGATATTTCTCTATCTTCTGGATTTATGGATAAACCGAGTATTTCAGAATTAGACATCTTAAGAGAAATATGGAAAGAAAATTGTCAAGAATCATTTCCAGAAGAAAAGCAAACCGAAGAAGAAGTAATAAAAGAAATTCGAAATTTCATTAAAAGTGGTAGATACTATGTATGGAGGGATAATAAAGGAAATATTACTTCAACTGCATATTATTCAACAGAACAAGATATGGCTAAAATCAGTCATGTTTATACAAAAAAAGAAGAAAGAAATAAGGGGTATGCAACAAGCCTAGTTTATCAGTTAACAAAAGAATTATTAAATAGACATTATCAACCACTTTTATATACAGACTATCAGTATAAACCGTCCAATTATATCTATCAAAAAATAGGATATGAAATTCAAGAAATATTTATAAAATTTAAAATGATGAAGGAGGAATCATGATTGAAAAGTTTTATCTAGAAGAACCATCTCTGCTTCGCAAGCAAGACGCACTAGACTATATCACAGAACACCGCCAGTATAATTCTCAAATTAATGGATCTGGGAGTCTTCATCGTTATGGAGATGATTATGAAGCATGGCTTAAAAAATTAGAGTTTCAGAAGAATTGTGAATCAACGGATCAATTAGTACCAGCGGTTACATATTTCTTAATACGAGAATCCGATCATAAAATTATTGGAATGATAAATATCCGTTTAAAACTAAATGAAGCATTGAAAAGAAAAGGTGGACATATTGGCTATGGAATTCGCCCAACCGAAAGGCAAAAAGGATATAATAAAGTAAATTTGTACCTAGGATTACAAATCTGTGAGAAATATGGAATGGATTCTGTATTATTAGATTCTGAAATTCATAATATTGCTTCTTGGAAGACTATGGAGTCCCTTGGTGGAGAAAGAATGAAAACATATGAAGAAGCGGGAAAACAATATGTAAAATATAGAATCTCTGTAAAAAAATCTCTAGAAGAGCATTCACAATATGCATCTCAAATCGTGTAAGAAAAAGGCTTTTGCCTTTTTTGTTTATATTGATAAATAATATCCAGTAGATTCAATATCATGATGAATCAAAATCATACTTGGTATAGTCAAAAAGAAAGAGAATATCATTGATAAAAAGAAAGTAGTTTTTCTCTTTTTTTGTTATAATGATATTGGTGGTATAAATGAATTCTAAAAAAAAATATAGAATAAAAATAAAAAATTTCTTTAGACACCTACATGTAGTAAATAAACACCGATGGAAAGTGTTTTGTTTATGCTGTAAAGTGAGAATTCCATTACAAGGACTAATG
>CACZOQ010000085.1 GCA_902782835.1 uncultured Erysipelotrichaceae bacterium
ATATAGCATAAATGTAATTTCTTTTTCTTCCTTATTATTCTTCATATTTCCTCTCTATACACGAGAGAATGAGAATTATACTTACAAAAAAAGCACTAAGTTAGTGCTTACTTAAACTACTTAGCTCCGGTTTTAAATATAACTGCTTTTATTGTTAATAATATACATTTTATATCTAATATAATAGAACAGTTTTCTATGTAATAATACTCTAATGCTAATCTTCTCTTATAAGTAGTAACACTTCTTCCATTACATGCCCACCATCCTGTTATTCCTGGTTTTACACTTTCATAGATTTCATGTTTTCCATTGTGAGCATCTAGTTCACCTTCTACTAAAGGTCTAGGCCCTATTAAACTCATTTCCCCTAAGAATACATTGATAAACTGTGGTAATTCATCTAAACTTGTTTTTCTTAAAAATTTACCAACTGTTGTTATTCTAGGATCATGTTCTAACTTATGGTTTTCATTCCATTCTTTAAAATACTTTGGATCTTTTAGTAAATCTTGTAATGTTTCTTCTGCATTTGGTATCATACTTCTGAATTTAAAAATCCCAATTCTTTTTCCATGTTTTCCAATTCTCTTGTGTGTATAAAAAATTGATTTGAAATCACCTGTTGCCATATAGCAAATCTTTACTACGATGGCGATAGGTAACATTAATATGATTCCTATTAAAGAAACCAATATATCAAATATTCTTTTTATACTAAAATAAATTCCTCTTTTAATTTTGAAGTAAGTTGTTGTATCTTCATTTGTTAGCACTGTAACTTCCCCATTCATTTTAATTCCCCCCCATTCAAGATTTAGGTTTCCCCTTTTCTTTTACGCGGTTCTTATTATATCATATATAACCTTATTTATCAAGTATTTTTTTATCTTTCAACAGTCTAACTAATTTTATCATATTTTATTATTTTTGAAAAGAAAAAACAGTAAAAATTATCTACTGTTCATTTGGATGATACCGATATCTTTATTTTGAATAATTTTATCAAAATTTCTATCCATAAGATCCATTACATATTCTTTATCTTTTGTTATTTTTAATAACATTTTTTCTAATTTTTCTTCATTCCATTCTGCTGTATGATGTGTATCACTACCTAAGAAAGTAATCCATTTATTCTTTAATAATAGTTTTAATACTTTTCTTTCTTTTTTACCATACTTATCAAATAAAGATGTGAAATTACCTTGTAGTAATACTCCTGCTCGTATATATTCTAATAATTCTTTTGGATGTTTCTGAAAGATTTGATATCTTTCTGGATGTGCTAATACTGGAATATAACCATGACTGGTTAGAGTATTAAGTATTAAGAATGTATTATTATAACTTTGATTCATAGGTAATTCAAATAATAAATATTTACTTTCATTTAGTGTTTTTATTTCGCCTTTTTCTATTAATTCTAATAGATTTGGTGTTATGAATACTTCATTTCCTAAATATAATTCTATTTTTATATTTTCTTCTTTTGCTCTTTTCTTTATATTTCTAAATAGAGCTTCTTTACTTTTATTATTACAATCATATTTACTATTTTCTATATAGTGAGGCGTTAGAATTAATTCTTTGATTCCTAGTCTCTCCATATCTTTTAACAATTGAATGGCCTCATCCATTGTTTTACAACCATCATCTATTCCATATAATAGATGGGAATGCATATCTTTCATTATTTTTTGTTTCCATATCCGTAATAATCATTTGAATAGTAATAACTGTAATAACCGTTCCCTGAAACTTGAGCTTTATTGAATATAACTCCTGATATTTTAATACCAGCTTGATCAAATAATTTCTTAGTTCTTTCTAAGTTTTCCATTTTAGTCTTTTTAGCTGATACTGTAATTAGATTGATATCAGACATTGTCGCTAAAATAAGAGCATCTGATAGCCCAATAATTGGAGCACAATCTAATATTACTAAGTCATATTTCTTTTTTAATTTTTCTAATAATTTTTTATTATTATCACTCCCTAGTAATTCTACTGGGTTTGGTGGCATAGGTCCTGTTGGTAATAAATCTATATTTTTATCTTTCGTTGGAAAAATATAATCTTCAAATGGAATATTATCTCTAAAGTTTAACATTAAGTTAGAGTATCCTCCACTAGTAACATTCATTACTTCAAATATTTCATGTTGTCTACCACGACGTAAGTCGGCATCAACTAATAATACTTTTTTACCTTCTTGAGCATACGCAATCGCTAGATTGGCTGTTACAAAGCTTTTTCCATCTCCAGCTTCTGGAGAAGTATTTAAAATTACTCTTACATCTTTATCTAGAGAAGCAAATGCTAAATTTGTACGAATACTACGAATCGATTCTGCAAATAATGATTTTGGATTTTTTGTTATAATTAAATCTTTACTCTTCATATTGCTTACTCCTTCTCTACCTTTGGAACAATTCCAATAACGGTTAATCCTAATTTATTTTCAATTTCTTCACTCGTCTTGATTGTTGTATCAAAATAGAATTTAATAAAGATTAGTCCACAAGATAATACAAAACCAATTGCTAGATAGATAATATTATCTTTAATATAATTTACATTATATGGTTTCATACTATCTTCTGCTTTATCTACTACAGATACATTATTTAATTTATAAATCTTTTGAATCTCTGTTGTAAATACATTCGCTATTTCATTTGCAATTCTTGTTGCTGTTTCTGAATCTTTATCTGCAACAGCAATTCTAATAATTTCTGTATTGGTAACTGATGCTACTGTAACATTTCCTTTTAATTCTACATAACTATAATCTAATCCTAAATTTTGGATTACTGGTTCTAGTACTTTTCTTGACTTAATAATCTCAGAATATGTTCCTACTAAGTTCTTATTCATTTGTAATTCTGTACTATTATAACTCTCATTTTGATTTTCACTTACTAATACAATCGTTGTATCACTTCTATACATTGGTATTCTAGTTAGTATTGTATAGATATTACAAATTCCTAATACAATTACTACGATGATACCAATAATCACTAATTTACTTTTAAAATAATCGAATAACTCCTTTAAATCAATTTCTTCCATGTAAAACAATCCCTCTCTTTTCAAACGTTATCATTATAACACTATTCTTTAAATTTCGCAATATTTTATTTTATTACTACTATATTATAACATGCTATTTCATTTTCTATTTCTGTTTTTTATGATTTTTTTGATAAGACATTTATTTTACATTTTGATTATAATTTATTGTTATGCGTACATAATATTTCATTATTTGTATATTTCTTTTTATTATGTTTTTATATTGTTAAAAAAAAGGGCTTATTGCTTTATTGGAGGGTATATGGAAAAAGCAATTAATCAATCATCTGAGAAAAAACAATTAAATGATGTTATTAAAACCATCAAAAGTTATATTTCTAAAAAGAAAGGAATTTGTACTGATTTACCTATTTTAATGGATCGTGATGTACAAGATGGAGTTTTTATTGAAGATAGTAAAATCTTTAAAACTCCAACGAAATCTATTCGTTATGATCTTACTCTTCCATTATTTATCTATTATGGTGATAAGAATTTAAAGAGTAAGAAATTATCTTATACTTTAGGTCCAGTTTTTCGAGTAGAAAAGGAAGATTCTTCTCATCTTAGTGAATTTAATCAATTTGAAATTGATATTATTAATCCTACTTCTATTCGTGATGATGTTTCTATTGGTAAATATATGAAAGATATTGCGAAAATGTTTTTTAATGAGGAATCATTATGTCTTCGTATTAATTATAGACCATTAACAGAATGGTTAATGAGTTTATCGAATATTACAAATAGACAAGAGTTTTATAATGTATTAGATTCTTTGGATAAAGAGTTTTCAGAAGAAACTTGTAAAAAGATCTTTCAAGAGAATTATGAACTTGCTATAAAAGTTTTGCAATGTTCTTCTGTTGAAGAATTTGAAAAGATCGATGATTTTCCTAAAGAGATATTAGCGTATTTTCGTCAATATAAAGAATTAGATGATCAATGTGTGATACGTCCATTACTTGCTAGAGGAGCACTATATTATGATGGAGTTGTTTATGAAATGTTCCATTCTAAATTATCATCTGCTATTATGGGTGGTGGTCGAGGATCCATGTATGGTGTTACTAGAGTGGGAGCTTCTTTTGGATTAGAACGATTATTATTATGTATCAAACAACAATGAAAATAAAAATACTTCTTACAAGTAAGTAAGAAGTTTTTTTTATTTTTTTACATATTGCATTGCTTTTTTTTGTTCAAATTCTTTTATTTTATAATCATATACCTTTCGATAAAAATCTCTTTCTGTTCTGCATAGATGAATATTGTATTCTTCTAAAATATCATATATCGATAATAAATCTAGATTTTGAGCGTCTGTAATAAATGAATCCAGGGAGAGTATTCTTTCTTTTAAGAATATTGGTAATTCATCAGACTCTAGCGAATGAAAAAACTCATCGATTGAATGATCTTTTCTAGAACCGGGTAATATTCTAAACTTTGTTCTAATACCTTTATATCGAGTCATTAACATCTCTTTCTTGGAAGACTCTATAAACTCTCTCATTTTATTTGTTTTAGAAATAGATAAAAAACTGCCGGCTGAATCATATCTTGGAGCAGGAATTAATCCCTCTTCTGTTTTATAAAAAGAAAGATTCGTTTCATTTCTATCGCGTTGCACTGTAAAAATATCTAGTATATGTCTTCTTAATAATTCATCGATTGTTTCATTCATTACGATTTCTGAACTTCCTGATTTTAGTAGTGCTTGATAGTAATTATATAAATTGTTCCCAAATGGTAAATGATATTCAAAAAGCACATGAATTCCTAAGAGATATTTTGATTTATCTGTAATATAGTCTTTGGAAATTACTCCTTTTTTTCCTTCATAAAAACCTAAATCATATTCTGCATTTTGGATTCCTAAACTTTTTCCTAATTCTTCATTTAGAATTTCTTTTATGTCTTCTCTTTCATTTTGATTTGGCTTAAATAAATAACTATCCCCCTGATAGGCAAACCATATTTTGTCTTCTCTACTTCCATAGGTTTTTCGTTCTATGATTTCTTTGGGTAGAGATTCTATATCTACATATCCATCTCTACCACGATTTTTATTAAAACAGTCAAGCATAGTATCTCCCCTCGCCAGGGGGTATTATAACATATTTTTATTTTTTTGACAATTCATTATTTATTTTTTTGTGTTGGTTGGATGGGTTCTACTTTATTTCCACATTTCATACAAAACTTAGCAGGTCCTTGTAATGGACTTCCACATTTCATACAAAATCTATTTTTAGGTTTTATAGAAGTACCACAATGTATACAATATTTTGTACCGGCATTTATTGGATTACCACATTTGTCACATATGATACTCTTGCTTGCTTTTTTCTTTTTATTAAATCTTGAATATGCATAACCACTTGCTCCAGCTACTAATAGTACTCCGATTGGTCCTAAACTATCTGGTTCTTCTTCATCTGAAGAATCTATGATGAGATTTTTATTACCATCATCACTCTTCTTTTTCTCTTTACGATATAAACAGGTTCCATCATCTTGATTGGCTTCTATGTTGTAGTTTTTAGCATTTGGATCTGTACAACCCTCTATAATATACTCACAACTACCATCATCTTTATTAGCTTGTTCATTATAATTCTTAGCTTTTTTATCCGTACATCCTTTTATTTCATACTGACAGCTACCATCATCCTTATTAGCTTCTGGTTTATAATTCATAGCATTCCTATCCATACATCCAAGAATCGTATAAAAACAAGAATTATCATTATAATTCGCTGCAGCATTATAATTATCTGCATTAGGATCTGTACATCCAGCTACTCTTGGAGGTGTACAAGTACAAGATGGACTAACACTTCCATCACAACATAGATTCTTTCCGTATGTAGTACATCCACATACTCCTCCATGTCTAGAACAACATCCTCTAGCAGCATTTACTAATTTTGGAGATACTAGTAATAGTAATACTGTCAATATAATCATTTTTCTTTTGTTCATTTTATATCTACACTCTTTCTAGGATAATTATAGCATAAAAAAAACAGATATTATCTGTTTTCTTTATAGAATTCTATTCTTTTTATGATTCTTTCTTTACCTAGTATTTTCATAATACTAAATAAATCAGGTGACTTTAATCTTCCTGTTATCATAACTCTGATTGCTTCACATAAATCTCCAACATGACCTTTATAATTTTCTGGATTATTTTTATAATCTTTAGGACTTGCTGCAAAACCATTTTTACTTGCAAATTCTTTGATTCCATTAAACCAATGTTCATTATCTACGGATAAGTCTAAATCATTATGAATATAGTCTAGTACTAAATCTGTATTATATGTTTTTTCTGATTCATTTTTACTATATTTTTCTTTTTCAAATAAAGAATCAATTGCATAAGAGAATTCTTCTCTTACTTCACTATATTTAGAAATATCTTTTCTAGGTCTTGGTCCATCTTTTTCTATATTTAAGAACTTTATCATATCTTCTTTATTTGCTAATAAAAGTTCTGCATATTCTTTATCATGTTTTAAAGCCCAATTAAGAGTTTCTTCATAGACTTCTTCTCCACTTTTTCTAGAAAAATATGTTTTACATAAATTCATTAATTTTGCTTCATCAAAAGAAGTTCCACCAATTGCTTGTTTATCAAAACTAAATTCAAAATCTGAAATACTCTTATCTGGATTATTTAAATACCATTCTTCAAAGTTTGTATTGGTAATTGTTGCGAGATATAAATGTAATGCTTCAATTGGAATACCATTTTCATCATAGTATTTTACTCCAAACCATGGATCTTTTCTTTTACTGATTTTTCTTATATTTCCTGTTTCTTGATCTTTAATGGTAATTGGTGCAATATGGGCATATTTTACTGGTTCAAATCCTAATATTTCAAATAATTGAATATGAAGTGGTAAGCTTGATACCCATTCATCTCCACGTATAACATGTGTTGTATGCATTAAATGATCATCTACTGCATGAGCAAAATGATAAGTTGGAGTTCCATCTGTCTTTAGTAAAATTGTATCTACATCATGTTCTGGAAATTTTAATTTTCCTTTAATACAATCTACTATCTCTACTTCATTTTTAGCATTTCCTGGACTCTTTAGACGAATTACATATTCATCTTTATTCTCTAAGTGTTTTTTTACTTCTTCTAGTGATAAATCTCTATCTACAGCATATACTCCATAAATACCAATTTTTACTTTATTAATTGCTTGCTCTTCTTTAATAGTATTTTGTTCTTCTTCACTCATAAAGCATGGATAAGCATATCCTTTTGTAATTAAATCTTTGATATAAGTTTGATAGATTTCTGTTCTTTCACTTTGTCTATATGGAGCATAATCTCCTCCAAACGAATATCCTTCATTTGGTAATATTTCAAAGTCATGTAATACACTTACAATATTTTCAATACCACCCTCTACCATTCTCTTTTGATCGGTATCTTCAACTCTTAGGAAAAAGCTTCCATCTGTTTGTTTGGCATACATCATATCTGCAAATGCACTTAGTAAATTTCCTAAATGAACAAAACCAGTTGGGCTTGGTCCATATCTGGTTACCATTGCTCC
>CACZOQ010000086.1 GCA_902782835.1 uncultured Erysipelotrichaceae bacterium
TAATAAAACACCTTCCATATAAACACACTCCAATTATAATTAAGTATATCATATTATGATAAAAAAAAGTAAAAAGAATAAAACTAAATCCGATTTTTTTTAAATAACCATAGTTAAACATTACTTTATTATGGCTTAACATAAGAAAAGTAGTAATACAACAAAATCAATTTTCTATTTTTAAATTGACATTTTATAAAAAAATAAGTTCCGAAGAACTTATTAAAATCGATGTTGAAAGTCATTTCTTTGATATTCTTTTACTAATCTTTTTGCATATAAAACATCCTTTGCATTATATGGATTAATCTCCATATTAGCCAAAGGTAAAAACACATCGATTGGAGAAACAAAATCTTTTGGAATATAGTCCGAAGAAGTTTCTGCCTCTAAATCGTAAAAAGCAGCAGTTGCCGCACGTTTAAGTAACATATCCTCCCATGCACTCTGTGAGTCAGGATAGTCTCTTAATAATTCCGCACGAGTCGTATTTCCATATTTCTCCATCATCAAATAATGCCATGTACTAAAACTATCCCTGATAGCACCTAATACTTCCTCTTTTGTCATATCCATCGGATCAATAATATCATCAATAACAGTATGTAATGGATTATATTTTTTCTTAATTTGATAAGTAGGATCATAGATATAATGAACGATTGGTATAATAAGAGCTCCCGATTCTTTAGCAATTCGATAAATACCATCCCATAAAGGTAAAACCAACCCATTAGGGCTTTTATTCCAAACTCCCTCTGGGGCCATAGCCAAATTCCCGCCATTATTCAATAGAGCAACAGACTTAGAAACAGATGCAGACCTACTCTCTTTTACTTTTCGATTAACTAATACGACACCCTGATGATCTAATAAAATTCCATCAATAGAATTATAAAACTGTGGAAGGCTACCAAAAACAATGTAAGCATGACGATCAGCTGCAGTAAATGTTCCTAAGATGTCATCATGAAACATATGATTAAAAGCAAAAATGACAGGTCGATCCTTATTAGGCATAACAACAGGTTCTAAATTACCTCTAGGTATATTCATATCTTTATTTTCAATTAATGCATTTCGATCTTCAAAAATCTGTTTTGTGTATAATCCACATTTTCCTGCTTTTCGAATCAATACACTAAAAGGTTCCCTGGATTGAATAGCATCGATTGAAAAATCATCCATATTCTGCGGATCTAATTGATACCCATCTGCACGTAGACGAAAAGGGAAAAGAACAGAGGGACCTTTATCACCATAAATATCACAATCAGATGTAAGAAAACCACACTTCTTCAATTGTTCCACTTTCTCTACCTGGCCTAAAAGTTCTTGTTTCTTCGACAATAAAAGTTCTTTTTTTTCTTCCAACCCACCTATCACAAAAACTCCCCCTTAAAACTGGTCATATTATAGCACAAATCCTATTTTTTTTCAAGTCTAACCTAATATCCGAATAATGTCAATTTTTGAAACAATAATTTACACTCATTATTCATATTCAATAGTAGCAGGAGGTTTCGAAGTAATATCATATACAACACGATTCACATGAGGAACTTCATTAACAATTTTTTCTGATACTTCTTCCAAAATGTCATATGGGATTTTAGCAAACTTAGCAGTCATAAAATCACTTGTTTCAACAGCCCGTAAAGCGACTGTGTAATCATAAGTTCTCTCATCTCCCATAACACCAACACTTCTTAAATTTGTTAATACCGCAAAATATTGATGAATAGAATCATTTAAATGATTCTTTTCAATTTTCTCACGGAAAATAGTATCTGCTTCCTTTAAAATAGATAGCTTCTCTTCCGTAATATCTCCAATAATACGAATAGCTAATCCAGGGCCTGGAAAAGGCTGACGATAAATTAATTCTTTCGGTAATCCCAGTTCTAATCCTACTTTTCTTACTTCATCTTTAAATAAATCTCGTAAAGGTTCCAATATTTCTTCAAATTCAATAACATCAGGAAGTCCTCCTACATTATGATGACTCTTAATGGTTTTCTTTGTAGAAACACCACTTTCAATAACATCTGGATAAATGGTACCTTGTACTAAATAATCAATCTTCCCTATTTTCTTAGCTTCTTCTTGAAAAACATGAATAAATTCTTCACCAATAATCTTTCTCTTTTCTTCAGGGTCAGTAATCCCTCTCAAACGAGTTAAAAACCTTTCTTTCGCATCAACCTTTTGAAACTGTAATTGTTTCAGAGAAAAAATCATCTCCACCTGTTCAGCTTCTCCTTTACGTAATAGTCCATGATCCACAAAAATACAAATTAAATTTTTTCCAATAGCTTTCTCAACTAAAGTAGCCGCAACCGTAGAATCAACCCCTCCAGATAATGCGCAAAGAACTTTTTTATTACCGATTTTCTTTTTCAAAAAAGAAACAGTCTCTTCCACAAATGAATCCATTTTCCAAGTATCCTGACAATGACAAATAGAAAATAAAAAGTTTTTCAATAAAGTAACCCCATCATTTGATAATTCTACTTCTGCATGGAATTGCACCCCATACAAATTTTTAAAAGAATTCATAATGGCCGCATACGGACAATTTTTAGTCTTCGCAATTCCTACAAAATCATCTGGTAATGTTTCCACAAAATCGGTATGACTCATTAAAAAATCATTTTTAGAAGAAAAATTTTGAAATAATAAAGAGGTAGTATCTAGTCGAACACTAGTAACTCCATATTCTCTTTTAGAAGCTTTTTTAACAGTACCACCTAATAAATATGCCATAAGTTGCATACCATAACAAATACCTAAAATAGGAATACCTAGTTCAAATATTCTTTGATCACACTTAGGAGCATCTTCCTCATAGACACTGGCTGGTCCTCCTGTAAAAATAATACCTTTAGGAGATCTTTTCTGAATCTCTTCTATAGAGATTGTATAAGGAACTAGTTCTGCATAAACTCCACATTCCCTTACCCTTCTAGCAATTAACTGATTATATTGCCCATAAAAATCCAAAATCAAGATTGTATCTTTCGTCGTCATAAAAAAACCTCACTTTCCTTAATTTCATACAATTAAACACTCTCTTCTAAAGAAAGTCAATAAAAAGGTCATAACAATTTTGAAAGGTAAGATAACTTCTAATTATAATAAAAAAAGAATTAAGAATCATTTCTTAATTCCTCAAGTTTATTTTGAAATTCTTCAGGGCTTTCCACTTCAAATGAAAGTAACTCACCATTACGAGGATGCTGAAAAGAAAGAGAATAAGAATGAAGCATTTGTCCAAATTCTGTAGCTTTTCCCTTTCCATAAAGAGGATCATTAGAAACAGGATAACCAATATAAGCAAGATGCACACGAATTTGATGGGTTCTCCCTGTATCCAATTTACATTCAATCAAAGTATTGTGTAAAAAACGATTCAATACACGGAAATGAGTAATGGCTTCTTTACTGTTTCGATCAGTAACCTTCATTTTTTGACGATTATTCTCATCTCTTCCAATAGGAGCATCAATTTCTCCTGTATCATGTGAAATAACACCATCTACTATCGCTAGATACTTACGCTCCACTTCTTTTTTGGAAATCATCTCTGATAACTTTTCTAACGCCCATTCATTCTTTGCAACCATCATTAAACCACTAGTATCCTTATCTAAACGATGAACAATTCCAGGTCGAAAAGAATCTCCAGCCAAATTCTGATATCGATATAAAAGTGCATTAACTAAGGTACCACTATAATGCCCAGGTGCCGGATGAACAACCATCCCACTTTTTTTATTAATAATCAATAAGTCATCATCTTCATACACAATATCTAATGGAATGTTTTCTGCCTCAACATGAATATCATAATTGAATTCATCCATAATTTCAATTTCATCATCTAATTTGACTAGATAAGAATTATTTACTTTTTTACCATTTACAAAAACATGATTGTCTTTGATAATTCTTTGAATTTTACTACGTGATAATTCTAACTCTTCTGCCAAAAAAAGATCAATTCTCATATTTTCATTTTTATCAACAATAATCATAGTACCCCTCCAATCGACAATATTATATCATATTCCTAAAAAAAAGAAATTCGAAAACGAATTTCTTTCTTTTTTAACCCTTTATTTCAATATATTTTTTAGAAGACTCTTTTTCTTCAGGCTTTACTTTTGGAATTTCTAGATTTAAAATACCATTTTTAAAACTAGCTTTAATTTCCTCGTCTTTAATATCTTCTCCAACATAGAAACTACGAGTACATTCACCAGTGAATCTCTCACGACGAACATATTTACCTTTTTGTTCATCATTTATTTCATTACTAGTTTTAGCATGAATCGTAAGATATCCATCTGTCACATCTACCTTAATATCTTCTTTTTGATATCCTGGAAGATCTACATCAAGAATATACAAATCATCTGTTTCCTTTATATCAGTCTTCATTAGATTGTTTTTTTCATTTTTGAAAAAACCATCTCCAAAAAAGTCATCACCAAATAAATCAAAATCTCTTTTTGGCATTAACATCATATAAATCAACTTCCTTTCATAACGTGTGTTATCTTTCGGTAGCACAATTTTTTAATGAATACCATAGTAATTTCTTACTACATCTTAATAGTATCACTATTTTTAGCACTTGTCAAGTGTAAGTGCTAAAAAAGTTACAAAAAAAATATTCCAACAGGAATATTATTTTTTCTTACGAGAAGTAGCCTTATCAACACTTTTGATAATAGAATCTAAAGTCTTCTTACCTTTTTCATCTTTTACATTTTTCTTTACTTCTTTTAAAGCACTCTCTACAGCGTCCCCCATTTGCTCTTTTTTCTTATCATCTTTCATAATATTTTCCGCTTGCTTTTTCAATTCTTTCATCACATCCATAAAGATCCCTCCTAATATGATTATATCATAAAAAAGAAAAAGTATTATTTGCAATGGAAAAAAAGATATGCTAAGTTATATATAGTAGGTGATTCAAATGAGAAAAGAATATATAGATTTTTACTTTAATCAAGAAAATCAATTTATAGCAGAAATCCATATCAAAGGAAAACGTATCCGAGTTCATAATAAAGAAAACTTAAAAAAACTGATTGAAATTTGTAGGGAATTTGGCTATAAAGTAAATGATGAAGGATATATTGATCAAGATGTTACTAAGATTGTTGAAAAATATGCAGCATATAGAGAACGAAAAGATCGAAAGAAAAAAGCATTACATATAATGAATGATATTAAAACCGATATGAAGGTAGTTAGAGATAATAAATCCTTAAGAAATAAACTTATAGCAGGAACACTTGCTCTAGCCCTTACTTTTGGTGGAATTGCCGCTTTAAATTCTCATAAGAATTCAGGAAATCCAACAACTTCTCAAGGAATAGAAACCGTAATGGAGGATGAGGATGAAATCATTGATGAAACCGAAGTGGCAATAGAAGAAGAAACAGATTCTGCTTTGGAATTAGCCCAAATGGTAACCGAGGGATTTCACTTTTCATATGAAGATCGTACGAGAGAAGAAAATCTACCAAATGCAAGACGTTATGAAGATTTATTTGAAAAATATGCACATCGTTATGGACTTGATAAAAATTTACTAATTGCTTTAGCTGCTCAAGAAAGTTGTGGAGATCACTATGGAAACATTGGAAATGGTCCAGCAGAAGGTATCATGCAAATTGAAAAATCCGTTCATCTGAATTCAAATGTTCAAGCATTCAATTTTGAAACAAATGAAGTAGACACAATATATGTAACCGAAGATAAATTACAAGATCTGGAAACAAATATACAAATAGGTGCTATGATTCTAAGAACTTGTATTGAAAACAATGATTACAATGTTCCACTTGCTCTACAAACTTATAATTTTGGGCCTGGAAACATGCAAAAAGTACTAAACGCTTGTGGAGAAAATGAAAATATAGATATTTCAAAAATGAGAGAAAATCCTAATAATAATGATTGGTTACAATATAGAGAATTCCTAGGAATAGGAGATCCTCAATATATTGAACATGTATTTAGTTTCCTTCCAAATCATAGCAATTTAACAGTCTTAAAAAGAAATAGACAACCAGTTACCGTTCACATTATAAATGACCAACAAAAAACACAACAAAACATATATTAAAAACAGATTACAAATGAAGTGAACCCCAAATAGTTCACTCAAAAAAAGAAGACTCAAGATTAATTTCTTGAGTCTTTTGACTTTAATCTATCTGTGTTATA
>CACZOQ010000087.1 GCA_902782835.1 uncultured Erysipelotrichaceae bacterium
AAATGGTAATCAAATCGCAAGTGATAAAGTATTCACTGGCAATGTCGGAGACCCTTATGTAATTGCAATTGAAAAATTAGATGGCTATAACTTTGTAAATGTAGAAAAAGTTGAAAATACACCAGTAACTAGACTAATGATGTTTAAAGCACCATTAAGAGCGGAAACAAACGCTAATATTGGTACATATACATCAGGTGTAACAGAACTAAACTTCATTTATAAAGAGATAGAAAAAGAAGACCCAGAAGAGCCTGAAGAACCTGCTAAAGCAATGCTTGTAGTTCGCTATCAAGATGCAGAAGGAACTGCTATTGCTGAAGATGAGGTAACTCAAGGATTGGAAGGAGACTTCTACAATGCTAACCAAAAAGTATTAGCAGGATATAAATTTGTAAGTGTAGATAAAGAAACATATGGTACTTTACCAGCTGGTATCACAGTAATTACATATACATATGAAAAATTACCAGAACCAGAAAAACCAATCGATGAAGGTGGGGATCATTGTAGTTGTTCTACATGCTGCTGCAACGCCTCTTGCCCAAATCAAACAAATCCAATAGATGGTAATCAACCAAACATCAATATTGATATCAATATCAATAACGAAAACAATAGTGATAATCACTCTGAAAACAATAATGATAATACTGTAGAAAATAACAGTGATAATCATTCTGAAACAACAATTGATGATCATAGTGATAATCATGTTGAAAATAATGTTGATAATACAACAGAAGTAAGTAATGATACAAATGTTGATAATCATAATGACAATTCAAATGAAGTTAATAACGATAACTCCACTGAATTAAATAATGATAATTCAACAAATGTAAATAATGAAAATAACAACCAAGATGAAAACAATATCAATATTGAAAATAATCCTACACAAACAAATGAAAATCAAAATGATAATTCATCATCTAGTGAAGCGAATAATGAGAATCAAAACGATAACTCATCTTCAAGTTCATCTGATAATGAAAATCATAATGATTCAACAATTACAAACAACCCAGTAAATACAAACAACAATGAAGCAAATCCAATCAATACAATTGAGAATAACCCTGTTAACACAGTGGAAGTAAACCCAGTTAATACGATTGAGAATAATCCAGTTAGCACGAATGAAAACAACAGTAATCATGAGTCTAATCCAGTAATTAGTAATGAAGAAAATAGCAACAATGAAAATCATAACGAAAACAATTCAACATGTACAGAAAATTGTGAGAAAGAATGTGAGGGAAACTCTTGTGAAAAAGAAGAAACGCCAGCACCTAAAAAAGGCTTGGTAATTGCTAACTATCTTGACGAAGATGGCAAAGTAATTGCAGCCAGTGAAATCACAATGGATGAGGTTGAAAAAGACTATATTACGAACCAAAAAAATATTCCTAACTATGTATTTAAAAAAGTAGTAGGAAATCCAACTGGAAAATATAGTGATGAGGTATATACCGTAAACTATTACTATGAAAAGGAAGAAGAGGTTCTTCCTGCTAAAGGAACAGTAGTAGTATACTATATTGATACAGAAGGAAATCCATTAGAAGAAAAAACAATAATAGAAGGTGAAGTTGGAGAACAATATCTAACAGATCTTAAAAGTTTTGAAAACTATACTTTTAAAACAACAGTAGGAAATAAAAATGGAACAATAAAAGAAGGTATAACAGAAGTAGTTTATATATATGATACCAAAACATCTTGCCAGGAGCCATCATGTACACCTACATGTCCAGATGACTCATGTGAAAAAGAAAAGATGGGAGTGGTAGTAGCTAGATATATAGATCAAAATGGAAATACTTTAAGAGAAGAAATTATTACTAAAGATAATGTTGGTGAAAACTATGTTACATCACAACTAAACTTTGATGGATATAATTTCCTAACAGTTGCCGGAAACCGTACAGGAAAATATATTGACGGAGTAGTAGAAGTAACATATGTATATGAAACCAAAGAACAAGTTGTTCCAATAGACCCAGACAAAACTCCACAGGAAGACAAAAAAGGTCAAGTAATAGCTCATTATGTAAATATTAATGGAAAGAAAATCGGTTATGACATAACTCAAGAAGGAAATGTAGGAGATAGTTATACTACCAAGAAAAGAAATTTCAAAGGTTATACGTTAGTCCAGATTGTTGGCGCTTATGCTGGAGAATATACGGATGGAACCATTGAAGTTACCTATATTTATAAAAAAAATGAGGAATGGAAAGAGCCAGAACAAGGAACCATTAAACCAACAGCTAAAACAACAGTAGAAGCAAGAAAAGTTGGTATTGGAAATACCTATGGTCCAATAGAAATACCAAATACTGGAATTACACAAAAAGATAATTCAGTAATCATACTATTGATCATATCTCTATTAATGAGTATAAGTGGAATCTATTGTTTTCATAAAGTAAATGAATAAGAAGTTTAATCGACTTCTTATTTTTTGTATAAATAAAAAAATTTGATATAATGAAATAAAAGAAGGGATACTATGCCAGGAATTGTGCCACATATGATTGTTGCAAAACTAGTCAGTGAAAAATTAGGAGTAGAACCAGATGATGTTTATCGTGGAAGTCTTTTACCAGATATATTAAAGGATGATAAAAGAAAAAATCATTATAAAAAACAAGGAGAACATTTTTTAATACCAAGTCCAGAAGAATATAAAGAAAAAAATGATATAAATAATCCATTATATTTAGGATATTATACTCATCTAGCACTAGATAAATATTTTCTAGAAGAATATATTCCAAAATATATTAAAAAATATACGATATTTGATGATTTATCAATATATAAAGATTATGATCATATTAATTATGAATTAATAAAAAGATTTAACTTAGATAAAGAGAAATTAAAAAATATTCTGCAATACAAAGAATATAATGTAAATGAAGAAAAACTAAGTAAAAATATAGACCAATTATTTAGTATAGTAACCGGTCCAACCATTCATTTAAATGCAAAACATTTTGGAGATTTTCTAGAAGAAATATCAAACAGAATTATAACAGAAATAAAATAATAAAAAGGAAGCAGTTATGCTTCTTTTTTCATGAAAAAAAAGAATAAAAGTAAAAAAAAGCAATTTTGATTGACAAAAAACAAAATTATCATTATTATAGTAAGCCAAATAAGACTTTTAGGGCATTTTTGTGTGCTAAAAATAAAAATCTAAAAGTCTATAATATTCAAATCTAAGGGGGAACGGATTGAATGAAAAACAAGATGAAAGGGCTATTAGCAAATAAACGAACTAAGCTAGCTGCATTCTTAGGTTTATTTGTTGTGTTAATTGGTGCGTTAATACTAAGCCCAATAAAATTAGATAATATCGTAACTTATCTAAAAAATATAAATGCAGCAGGGGAGGTACCAGCTCATAGTAAAACAAGAGATAAAAATGGAGATGGGACCTATAAGCTAGAGCTAACAGTTACAGGAGATGCTGATAATGAAACAGATACAGCTTCAAATGTAAATGTTATCATCGTATATGATGTATCATCAAGTATGACAAGTAACATACAAGGTGGTTCCTATACACGTGCTGATCAAGCAGAAAATGTAGTACATAGCTTTGTACATGATTTATTTGGATATCAGAGTAAACAACATCCAGAAAATATCCAAGTAGCATTAGTTACATTTGCAAGAACAGGAACGGTTCGTCAAAGTTGGACATCAGAAGAAAATGATATCAATAAGTATTTTGATGAAGGTGGTACGGATAGTACTACAAATCTATCAAGCTACTCTGGTTGCTACAGCGGTACAGCAAGTAATGGTACCAACTGGCAATCTGCTTTAGAAGCAGCAAACGACCTATTAAATGGCACCAATGGGCAACAAGCTGCCGATCAAGATCCAACATTCGTAATACTAGTAACAGATGGAGCACCAACAGCATCTGGAAATGGTCAAAATGCAATTAATCCATCAGGAGCATCATTAAGTCAATTAAGACCATTTTATGAAGCAGCACGTACGAATGCCAGAAGTATTCAATCAAAAACGGATACAACATTATATGGTATATACGCATATGGAACAGAAGCTGACCTTCTAGACGATTTAATGTATTATGCAAATACTGGTTCTGAAAGAACTATAAGAACTCAAACAGATCCTACAGACAATTATTACAATACAGCAAATACCACTGCTTTAGAGCAAGCAATTAATAGTATCTTTGAAAAAATCGTTCAAGCAATGGGAATCAGTAATGTATCAATCAACGATGGAACGACAACAGGAGTAACAACTACTTCAGGGAAAGTATCCCATCTGTTAGTAGTAGATGAATCATCATATGAATACTGGTTAGAAGTACCAATTGTAGGAAATCAATTCAAAAGAACAAATCTAGTATCTGGAGAAGAAATCACATACACCGTTAGAGAAAACGGTACCGGAAGATTACAGATTACTTGGACAGAAAATGGTGAAAATAAACAAGTAAATGTAAATGGAAAATTATCAAATACTTCATTTAAATATAAATGGGAAGAAGCAAACGATTTATATGATAAAGCTCCACCAGCTGCTCATTTAGAAAATGATAACGTTAAGTGGACTTTAGGAACTGCTATTGGAACATTATTAGATGGAGTAACATATTCCGTTACATTTGATGTATACCCATCACAAGAAACATATGACATGGTTGCCGAAGTTAAAAATGCCTCTAATCAACAACAAGCATATGAAGCATTAGATGAAAACATTAGAGAATACTTAAAATTTGAAGATGGAGCATTCTCACTAGAAACAAATACAGGAGCAACACTAACATATACAGATACAAGAAACAATAATGGACCTCAAACAGTTTCATATACAAATCCACCAAGAATTACAGCAGAATCATCAGAATTAGATGTTGAAAAAATCTGGTTAAATGAATTAGACAAAAGATCAATTCCAAGCGACTTGGAATTAAATATGAAGTTAATGAGACAAAAGGAAAGTGAAGATCCTGTAGAAGTACTTGATATTGCAGTAAACAAAGGAAACAATTGGAAAAACACAGCTGCAATCGCAACAGGATTAATGAGAACAAAAGTAGTAAATGGAAAAACAGTTATTGAGGTATTAGATCATGGATATGACTATACATTAACAGAGCCAAATCCAAATCATCCTGATTTCAAACAATATCAATGGGAACTACAAATTGAAACGGTTCATCCAATGATTATTAATGGTACACTAACAACTCTTGTAGAAGTACCAACAGCTCAAATTCCAGAAGGAATGGCAGCAGATGATGAAGTTTATGAATTCAACGGACACACTTTCTATAGATTTAATGGAAAAATTTATTATGATAAAGTTGTACCAACAGAAGGAACAATTCAAAAAGCAGAATTAAATGCATACAACATTCGTAAAAGTAATTTTAACTTTACAAAGAAAGTAGAAGGAGATGCAATTGGTGGAGAATTATTTGACTTCACATTTAAAATTGATGATGCAAACATTAAAGAATCTGAAATAACGGATAATATGTCAGAAACAGAAATTATGAATAATTATTCTGTATGGTTCTCAGTTTGTAATCCTAAAAAAGTTGCTGAATATGGACTAACATGTGAAGACCCAGAAGCAGCTCAATATTATGAAAAAGAGCTTGAAACAACTGCAAAAAAAGAAGCAGGAGATACTGGATATTATTACGCAACAGATAATACAAATATAACAATTAAAATTGAAGATGGTTGGAATGTTCGTGTAACAAATATTGGAACAGGATCTAAATTCAATATTACTGAAACAATTCCAACTCAACCATTCTCACTAACAAATATTGAAGGAACAACAATTATCAGTGTTCCAGAATTGCCAGCAAATGCAGTAGAAATCGCTGAGGGAAAATATAAAGCGGGAGATATTACATATGTTGAAGTAACAGATAATAATGGAAAACACTACGAATACGATTATACTCCAAATATTAGTATTCCAAATGGAACCGTAGAAGGAGAAATTATTGCTCCAAATACAACATATGGTGTGACATATACCAATACTTATCCAAAAACAAATATTGAAGTTAAGAAAGAATGGAACAAAGAAGCAATAGATTCTGTAGAAGTAGAACTATACAAAAACGGAACAGCAACTGGAAATACAATTACATTAACAGAAGCTAAAAACTGGGAAGATGCATTCACTGACTTAGATGTTTACGATGAAAATAATAATCTAATTGAATATAGTGTAAAAGAAACAACAATCTCAGGTTATAAAACAACATACACGGGAACAACAACAGTATTCGTAAAAGCAACAAATGTACCAACAACAGTAGAATCAATACCAGTAAAAATATTAGTAGATAATCAAGAAGTTCAAACAGAAACATTATTAAAATCAGAAGACTATATAGTTAAAGTAGAAGGAATTGAATTGGTAAAAGAAGATGGCTCTTTAAAAACAATCACTGTTCAAAAAGGAGACATTCCTGAAGATATAACACTTACATATCAATTCTATAACCGTGAAATTAACATTAAAAATAGTGAATTAGTAGATGTTACAGTCATTAAAGAATGGGATGATAACAGCAATCAAGATGGAATCAGACCATCAAATATTGAAATGACACTAAGTAATAATCAAAAAATCACATTATCAGAAGCTAACAAAGTTGGAGAAGATAAAAATAAATGGTCAAGTACCATTACAGGATTAGACAAATATGATGAAGAAGGAAAAGAAATCAAATATACTTGGACAGAAGAAAATATCACAGGATATGAATTAATCAGCACTTCAACATCAGGAAATACTACAACTTTCAAAAACCAACACACTCCTGCAACAATTGACCTAAACGTAATAAAAGACTGGAATGATAATAATAACCAAGATGGTAAACGTCCAGCTTCTATCGTTGCTCATTTATATGCAAACAATAAAGAAGTAGATTCTGTAACAT
>CACZOQ010000088.1 GCA_902782835.1 uncultured Erysipelotrichaceae bacterium
CCTGGAACATATGATGAAATAACAATATTATATAAAATTTGTAACTTAAAAGATAATGAAGGAATATTAAATACAACTTTTGAAACAAATCATCATCAATTAACTCCTAATCAAATTAGTCAAGATATTTATTGTGGAATAGATTCTAATCTAAATATTATAAGTAATTTATCAAAAGTTATTGTAGAAAATAGAACATTAAATAGGCTATCTCTTACAGTTGTAAATAAAAAAAGAGATAATAAAGACATCAAAATAAAAATATTTGAGAATATTGATGAAGAAAAATATGAAATTATAAATAATAATGTATCAAAAGGAAGTGTTTTTATAGAAAATAATAATATATATTGGAATATTCCTTTTTTAGAAAAAAATACAGTAACAACAGGAACAATAGACTTTAAGGCAACAGAGATTGGGTTTAGTACTATAAATATAGAAGCAAGTGACTTTATTGACGATTTAAAATCTCAACCCGGTGCTGATATTAAATTTGGAAAAGATTCTTATAAATGTACATGTAGAAAAGAGGTAGAATAGAGGTCAAAAAAATGAAGTCAAATATTGAAAAGTCTGAAATTATTAATCAAAAAAAACAATTCATTTTTGATGTAGAACAATCATCAAATACTGTTTTCCCAAACGAAAAATACATTTATTATGTTTATATCAAAAATGTCTCCGGAATTGACATAGAAAATCTTAAAATAAAAATAGAAAATTCTCCAAATATTGTTTTTGAGGCAGATGTAAAACCAGATATTGGAATTACTTTAAAAGATAGAGAAGCTAAACTATATCAATTTGAGGCATCTTGTCCTGTTATTGGAGAACATATAGTTCATTTTATTTGTTATGGAGAAGAAACACAAATTCTTTATAATACATTAAAAATCCTTTGTTCTCGAACAAATAATTCAGAAAAACTAACCCATAGACTTCATATTTATGACTTTACTCCTTATGAAGATATATACAGTTTTGAATCTTCAAATTATAGTGACCAAGTAACTCAGATATTAAAAAGACAAAAGCTTCCATATAAAGCAGGGGAATCACCTTTTAAAGCTATAAGCAATAATGTTGACGAAAATACAGAATCTCAATCTTTTTTAGACCAATATAATGAAGCAAAAAATACAAATGAACATGTATATCAATATATAAGTAGAGAAAGCTTTATTGAAGAAAAGAAAGAATCTTATGACGGAGAAACATTAACAGAACTTGTTACTAATATAAATAAAAATTCAGACTTTTTTAATGCCAGATTATTAAGTACAGGAACAAATACTTTATTAAATGATTTTAAAAGATTTGCTCCAGATGGTTTTATTTATAGAATGGGTTTATTAAATTCAGAAATTTATCATACATTAGGAGTTATTCCTACATATAGTTATATGAGCGATTATCTTTTCAGATGGGAACCTCCCGAAAAATTTGATGAAATTAAGTTATATCCAAAAATAGAACCAAAGAAATGGGGAGAGCATTTATGGGCTGGACAAGGCTGGATTGTTTATCAGTATATAACAAATGAATATAAAAAAACAGAAGAATTTAAAGACCTTTTTAAAGAAAAGAAAATTTCTTTATATGAAGTTGTTGGAAGATTTGAGGATGAAAAAAGTGCTCAAGAACTGGTAGATTGGTTAGAAGAAAGAGATTCTTATACAAGAAGCGAACAAAGAACAGACCTTGTTAAATATAGATATGAAATAAGACAAAGTTTATATGATACTGGAGTATTTTTTGTAAATATTCCAATTAATAAAATCCCTAAAAATTTCTATTTAATGGATAATGATAGTATAATGGCTTTAATAAATAGATGTAAGCCATTTGGAACAAAACCTATTGTTAATTATATTATAGAAGAAACTTTTAACCTAAATATGGAACAAAAATTAACATTAGGATATAAAGAAAATTTCTTATTTAATATAGATATGGATACAGATGACTATGAAATTTATAAACAAGAATTTAAAAATAAACAAATTATTTGTGAAGGAGGAACTCCTCTCACATATCCTGCTTTTGTAACAACTGAGTATTTAATTCATAGTCAAAAAGGATTATTTAATCAAGAAATGTTAGTAGATTATGATTATTCACAAGTAGGACAAACAAAATCATTTGACGGTCTTATGGAAAAAGATGTCTATGGATATAGTCTTTCAACAGAAAAAGAACTAATAACATTAGAAGATGTAATAGGATTATTATATCAAAACAACTTCAATAATATTTGTTTTTATATTCCTTCTGTTGATTTTATTAGTGTAAAAGAAATTAAAGTCGATGAAGATGGAAATATTTTTTATTTATATAATGAAAATGACCCTAATTCTAAAGTAAAAATAGAAGGAGTAAAAAGTATTAATACAAAAGAATTAACTGATGAAGAAACTCTTTTAATTAAAATAAAAGATTCTTTTGACAAAACATATACTCTTTCTATTAAAAAAGATTTATATCAAGAAAAAGATTCTTTTATAGAATATATTTATACAAATTCTAAGGGAGAAGATTTTGTAAAGAAAACTGGATATGCTGATGTTTATTCGGTAAGTATAGCCCATTTTAATTCTTTAAACAAGAAAGTCTTAGTTTTCTTTGTTGAAGATAAAGATAGAAGACTTCATTATTTCCATCATATAACAATTCAAAATATTCGAGAAATAACCTCAGAGAGAAGAGATAAAAATAATATTCCAAGAGATAGTCCTTTATTTATTAATAGAGATTTCTTCGAGAGAAAAATATATATAGAAACTCCTTTCGTAAAACAAAGTACAAAACCAAAATGCTCAAGAATTTACGGAGGAGATAATTGGAATAATTTCTTTAGATTTAATAATGAAATAAATTCTTACACAAATATTAGAAATATGGAAAAAGATGATATAAGTGTAGAAGATATTATTTTAAAATATGATAGTATTAATATTCCAGAAACCGCTTTAATAAAAGAAGTTAGACTTAAATTAAATGGGAATCATTCAAAAGATAAACATATATACTTAAAATATGCTCTAAATACAGAATATTTATCACCGGATTTAAACGGATACACATTTCAATTATCTCCAAATAATATAGAAACATATAGTCATTTATATGAAAGTACAATTTATTATAAAGATAAATTAGAAGATGCAATAAAAAAAGACCAAGAATCATTTATTGAAGAATATAAGAGACTTATTGAAGAAAATGAGATATTTAATGAAGATATTAATTTTGATGTCTACCATTATTTATATGACCAAAATGATTTTATTTCAATTAAAGATAAATATTGGTGTGAATTATCAGAATTTACAAATTTAACTTACAATTTAAATGATATTCAATCAATTTCTCTTGTTATAGAAGGTTATAACGAAGGTTCTGAAAATGATATAGTAATCCAATTATTAGATGGGGTTAATAGTTCATCAAAAGTTACTTCAAAAACTCCATCTGGTTGGTTTAGAGAAAAAATTCCTTTGTTATATCCTAATAGTTTCAAATTAGAAAACTTAAGAGCTAGATTTAGATTCAAAGATTTAACACATACAATTAATGTCTTTGATACAAAATTAGAAATTACTTTTAAAAATAAACAAAGTGGGGATATAGATTATATACCATCTGAAATTTTAGACCTCAATAATTCCCAAACAACTGTTATATTAAATGATTATATAAATCCAGCTGATTTAAACAATGGACTTAATTTAGTATTGCAATTTGATGATTTAGCTCCTGGAGATTATTATCAATTATACTCTCATGAGTTAGAAATTATATATCAAGAAAATGATATTGATGTGATAATTAGTAATAATAATTACGAAAATCAATATTTTGGAATAAATCCAAGCCAAGTTCAAGGACATTTATCTGATGGATATTTAAGTGGTCTATTTTATAGTGATGTTGCAAAAGTTATTCAAGATGAATCAAATATAGGCCCAGAAAACAAGGGAATAAAATTAGAAGATGCTTTATATCAAAAATTTGAGAGCAGAGATGATAATATAACATGTGTTGAAATTTTCCCTCATGGATTTGTCGGAAATCCAAATTCTTCTATCAAAATAGGTTTATATACTAATTCAAACAATACTCCAGATTCTTTAATAAAAGAAATTATAGTAGATGGTTGGCTTAAAAACAATGAAGAGTTAAAATCATTAAAGAGTATTAAATATAATTTTAATGTAGATAACTTAATAAAAGAAGAAAGCTATTGGTTAAAACTTGAGGTTATGAATCCAGAAGTTGGAAATTATTATATGCTAAAAGGAACAACTAATGGAATAAGTATTTTTAAACTTTTAGCAAGAGATAATAATAATTATATAAATACCTTAAGTTCTTTAAAATTTAATATATATAGTGAAAATTTATCACAATCTTTTTGTAATATTAATGCTTTTCAAGAAAATTTCGATAATCCTTATATTAAAATAGGGTTACATAAAGGAAAAGGAATTATTGATAACTTAAAAATTATGAAAAAAGAGTATACAATAACAAGAGATGATTATATGGGTGAAATATTTGATGACCATGAGGCTATCGTACAAGTAAGTATAAAGGCAAAATACATGGATGGAAGAGAAGTTGATTTAATAAATAATAACTCAGCAGAAGGTGAATAATATGGTAAAAAAAAGTCAAATTATTTTTATGGAAGGAAAAGAAAAGGCATTAGATGCTTTGTTTGGTGATGAAAATGCTACTTTTGGTTACTTAGCTATTGGTTTTCAAGATACCTCTGGACAAAATGGATTTGAAGACCCTTTAGCTGTAGAAAATAATTCTACTCCAAATGGTTTTATGGAAATACAACAAGAATCTTATACAAGAATCAAATTAGAAAAAGTAACTGATGGAGTAGTAAGAGACCCAGATTCCGGAAAAGTCTTAAGAAAATATCAAGCTGTCTTAGAGAATTCAAATATAACTCAATCTCAAGATATTAATCAAATTGCTGTTGTAGATAATCAAAATATAGATGCTGAAACTACTATTTATTCTGCTACAACTTTTCAAACTTTTAATAAAACAAATGAATCTTCAATAACATTTGTTATTGGATTTAGAATATAAGGTGAATGTTTATGGCAATAGAGATGGAGGGTCAATCTCAACGAGAAACCCAAGAAATTAGAACCAGAGAAATTCAACAAGAAAATATGGAAAAGTTAAATCTTGTTAATGATATGGTTAATGATATAAGCTTAGATGGAATTGAAACTAATACAGAAATTATAAAAGAAGTTGTTTTAAATAATATTGAAAGCGAAACTAATCTTGATGAATTATCAGAACAAATTAATAAAATTTCACAAGGGATTAGTGATATAAAAAGAAGCCAAACTAACCTTAATAAAAAAATCAATGATATCCAAGAAAAAGTAGGTGAGTAGATGCCAAGTTATTATAACCAAGTAGAAGGCAATTTAATTGAAGGAGATATTGCTAAAGCTTCTGATATTAATCATATTCAAGATAATATCGAAGATGCTCTTCAAGGTTTTATGGGAGGACTTCATGACCAAGAAAGTTTTATTCTTGGAAGCGGAGAAGACCATAAAGATGATTTTGTTTTAACTTTGGCAAAAAAAGTAGATGGAGAATACTTAGATAGTTATAATACAGATTTTACTAATAGTGAAGAATTATGGATTAATATAAATTACAAAACAATAAGACAACCTCTTATCAAAACAAAAAGTTCTACTTATTCTGTCATTGCAAAATTCAAAAATACATCTAATAGAGATATTCCTATTGTATGTCATTTACAAAATGAAGATGGAAAAATAGAAAGAACTAATACTATTACTTTACTTGCTAATAAAACCGAAGATTATGAAATAATTTTTGATTTAGATTACTGCCCAGCCCCACCTGGTATTGAATTTGAGGATTTAAAAGATAAAGATGGAGAATATCTTCCAGCTAAATTAAATGAAAAATACTTTGATGAAGGATTCAGAGACGAACATAATGATGAAATGGACCACCGTATATTTACAGCTGGAGTTTCTAAATTCTTCTTTGTTATTGAAGCTCCAAATTACAATGCTCTTGACTTAGCTGATAATGGAGATGAAGAAATTACTTTTGACCCAGAGAATAG
>CACZOQ010000089.1 GCA_902782835.1 uncultured Erysipelotrichaceae bacterium
TGATAATATAATAGAAGAGTGGGATTATAGTCAAAACCAAGATGGTAATGTCATGGCTTATTTAACCGTAAATACCGAAGATAATACGATGTATGATTTGTATATCCAAGGGAATGGTCATTTATATGCGAATCCTAACAGCTCTTATCTTTTTTCTAACTTAAGAGGTGTTGATGCTATTATAGGAATTGATAATCTAGATACTTCTAGAGTTACAAGTATGTTCTATATGTTTTATCAAACTGGATATAATAGTACTTCTTTTGCTTTAGATTTAGGAGATCATTTTGATACTTCTAATGTGAGTAATATGGGTTCAATGTTTGAATATACTGGTTATAATAGCACAGTATTTACTCTTGATTTAGGGGATCATTTTGATACAAAAAATGTATGGAATATGGGCTCGATGTTCTCAGATCTTGGCATACATAGCACTTTATTTACGCTGGATTTAGGAGACAAATTTGATACGAGCAATGTCACGAGTATGTATGCTATGTTTTCTAGTACTGGAGGATCTAATTTTACTTTGGATTTAGGAGAGCATTTTGACACCAGTAAAGTTACAAATATGATGTGGATGTTTGGTCGTATAGGTGGTAATAGTGCTACTTTTACACTTGATTTAGGAGATCATTTTGATACCAGTAATGTTACTTCCATGGAATATATGTTTTATTGTGCCGCTTCTGGTTGTTCTGAATTTACTCTTAATTTAGGGGATAACTTTGATACTAGCAAAGTATATAGTATGAATAGTATGTTTTATTCTATAGGCAGTAGTGCTAATTCTTTTACGCTTGATTTAGGAAATAAATTCAATACCTCTAGGGTAACTAATATGAATTCCATGTTTTTTAATGCTGGATCTTCAAGTTCGGTATTTACATTAGACTTAGGGGATCATTTTAATACGAGCAATGTTACTGATATGGGGGCTATGTTTGAAGATACGGGGCGCGCAAGTCCAGTATTTACGCTAGATTTGGGAGATCAATTTGATACAAGAAATGTATGGAATATGGCGTCTATGTTTTGGGGAACTGGAGTTAGTAGCACATCATTAACCTTAGATTTAGGAGATAAGTTTGATACTTCAAAAGTTACTAATATGTCTCGTATGTTTGAATATGCTGGCAATAATAGTCTTAACTTTACTTTAAATTTAGGCACTCTCTTTGACACTTCGAAAGTTACAAATATGTATGGTATGTTTTGCGGAACGGGAGTAAAAAGTACAGTTTTTACTTTGAATTTAGGAAGTAAATTTAATACGGGTAATGTTACAAATATGTCTTATATGTTTAGTTATATTGGTGGAAGAAATCCTAATTTTACTTTAAATTTGGGCGCTCATTTCGATACTTCAAAAGTTACAAATATGTCTTCTATGTTTGAAGGAACTGGAACTTCTTATATTTATGAATATGAAGATGAATTTCCTGATGATAGTGTTACTAATTCCTTTACTTTAAATTTGGGTAATTTATTTGATACAAGTAATGTTACCAGTATGAATAAAATGTTTTATGAAACTGGTTATAATAGTACGATTTTTACTCTAAATTTGGGGAATAAATTTGATACCTCGAAAGTTACAGATATGTATGCTATGTTTTATGAAACTGGTTCTATGAGTCAAACTTTCACTTTAGATTTAGGTGATCAATTTTATACTACTAGTTTACAGGATTCTTCTTTTATGTTTTCTGGTGCTGGGTATTCTAATTCTACATTTACATTAGATTTGTCTACATTTGATTTTTCAGGAATTACTAATTATAATGCTATGTTTGGTTATTGGGATGGAAACAAAATAATATATGTAAAAAATGAAGATGATAAGAATTGGATTCTTTCTCGTGCTGGCAATGGTTCTATATTGGCATCTAATATACTTATAAAGACTTAATAAAGTGAAATTATATATATTTATAATTGTAGATTCAATTGGTAGTTTTTGAAAAAAATACTACCAATTTTTTGATAGAAATCTTTTATTTATTGTTTGTGACCTAGTAATATGCAGTATTCCTTGATTTTTAATAGGTTTTGTAGTATAATATGTCCAAATGGAGGATGTTATGGTTAAAATCGGTATTCCTATGAGATATAATCATCTAGAAGATGGGCGTTGTATTGTTTATTTAGCTGAGAGAGTTCGTAGGACTCTTCAAAAAGCTGGTGCTTTTGTAATACCCATTGTACCTGTTCAAGATGTAGATTACTGTGATACGAAATGGAATGAGTTTGCAGAATTAACTAAGGAAGAGAAAGATTCTATTGAATTATATTTAGATATGGTTGATGGGGTGTTGCTTCCTGGTGGTCATAAGGTTACTCCATTTGATAAATATTTATTGGAACGTTGTGTAGAACGAGATATTCCCACTTTAGGGATTTGTTTAGGAATGCAATTGATGAGTTGTTATGGAGAGAATTTTCAGGTATATAGAAATGATACAGAAATAGAGCATTTTCAAGAAGATGATAATCAACTGACTCATAAAGTTATGATTCAAAAAGATTCTCTTTTATATCAGATACTTGCAAAGGATGAAATTTTAGTTAATAGTTTTCATCGTTTCCATGTAAGTGAAAATCCTAATTATAAGATTGCTGCTTATAGTGAAGATGGTTATATTGAAGGAATTGAAAGAAACGATTTAAAATTTCATTTAGGTATACAATGGCATCCTGAAATCAGTTATGAATTTGATGAAGATTCTAAAAAAATGATTGATTATTTTATAAAAAGGTGTGGTGAGGAAAATGATTAAAATTGTAGAAAGTCAAAAAGATTTTGGTGCTATGAACACTGGAACGATTCGTTGGGTAAATTTGACTGACGATGATAAAAAAATGTTAGTAGACATGATTAATAAAGATCGTGCTGAAGAAGGTTTATCTGCTATTACTATTGAAGATTTAGAAACATATGATTTTACTAATTATCGTAAAAAATTATTTAGAGAACATCGTTTAAAAATGGGTGAAGCTATGGGATTTGATGGAAACCATATGTTTATGGCTGATCAAGATGTTGCTAAAAGTGGACGTCGTGGATCTCATTTTGAACTTACTAGAGAGTATGTGGAAGCTTATCCTAATGGATGGACAGATATACCAGAAGATATTTTGGTTGTAACTGATAAAGTGCCAGGTGTTGTGATTGGACATCCTGTTGCTGACTGTCCTGTAGTTATGATGACAGATAAAAAACAAGGTATTTCTACCGTTGGACATTGTAGTGCAGAACTAATTGATTGTCATATGCCACGAATGATTGGCGAAGTGTTAAGAAGTGCCTATGGTTCTCGTGCAGAAGATATTTATGCATATGTTAGTGCTTGTGCAGGACCAAATTGGATTTATGAATCTTTCCCTAAATGGGCAAACGATGGAATGAAACCATATATTTATGATGATCATGGAGAATTTCATATTCATATGATACCTGCTGTTTTACATCAGTTAATGGAGGAATTAGGTATTCCTCGTGAGCATATTATTGTTAATGATGATGATACGCTTACAGATGATCACTATTTCTCAAATGCTGCTGATTTTCATAGCCCAAATGGTAGAGGTACTTCTCCTAAATTTGGAAGACATTATGCTGGATTATTCTATGAAGGTGATGATCAAAGCGATATTGTTATTCAAAAAGGTAGAGGAAGATAAAAAAAGTGTTGACAAATTAGCATTTTATGCATAAAATATTACTAGTCGAGAAAAAAGGAAAGAGATTTATATCCACCTGATTGCGAATAGCGATGGGTAAAGGCCTAGATTAAGTATTTTTAATGCTGGTTTTTAAAGTGGATATAAATGTTTATATCTGCTTTTCTTATTTTATGGAGGTGTTAGGTATCGCAAAGGATAATAATAACATGTTGATTAATGATCAAATCAGAGTTCCAGAGGTTCTTGTTATTGGACCAAATGGAGAGCAAGTAGGTGTTAAGCCAATTCAAGATGCATTAACGTTAGCTAGTTATGCTGCACTTGATTTGGTACTTATTAGTCCTAATGCTAATCCGCCTGTTTGTAAAGTAATGGATTTCAATAAATTCCGTTATGAAAAGCAAAAAAAGGCAAAAGAAGCATTAAAGAAACAAAAAATGAGTATGTCGGAACTTAAAGAGTATCGTTTGTCACCTGTTATTGACGTAGGAGATTTTGAAACAAAGCTTAGAAATGCTACGAAGTATCTTGAAAAAGGTGATCGTATTAAACTAACTGTTCGTTTCAAAGGACGTCAAATGGCTCATACTGAACTTGGAAAAGAAGTTTTAGAACGCTTTGCCGACAGAGTATCAGAAATTGCAGATGTAGAACAAAGTCCTAAGTTAGATGGTAGAACTATGACTATGTTATTAGCGCCAAAGAAAGACAAAAATTAGAGTAGGAGGAAATAAATATGCCAAAGATTAAAACACATAAAGGAACTGCTAAGGTTGTTAGAAAACGTAAAAATGATATGGTAATTGGAAAACCTGGTAGTCGTCATAATACGGGTAGTAAAAGTGCAAGTTTCAATAGAAGCTGCAGAAAGGGATCTAGTCTAAGTAAGGCTGATCAAAATCGACTAAAGAATATAATCTAATGGAAATTTTGAAGGAGGAATAAATATGGCAAGAGTAAAAAATGGAGCAGTTACCAAAGCTCGTCACAAAAAGGTATTAAAAGAAGCTAAAGGTTACTTTGGTAGTAAGCATAGATTGTATAAAACAGCAAAAGAACAATTAATGCATTCTGGTCAATATGCATTTCGCGATAGAAAACAAAAGAAGAGAGATTTTCGTAAATTATGGATTACAAGAATCAATGCTGCTTGTAGACAAAATGATATTTCTTATTCAAGATTTATTGAAGGTTTAACAAAAGCAGGGGTAGAAGTTAATCGTAAAATGTTAAGTGAAATTGCAATTAATGATCCAAAAGCATTTACTGAATTAGTTAAAGTTGCTCGTGATGGAAAAGCTGGAAAGGTTTCTAGAGCAGAAGAAGTTGCTGGTTGTGAAGTAACCGTTGGTAAAGTTGAAACTAAAAAAGCTGCTGCAAAAGAAAAAGTGGAAGAAAAGAAAGCAGAAGTTAAAGCAAAAAAAACAGAAGTAAAAGAAAAAGTTGAAACTAAAAAAGCTGCTGTAAAAGAAAAAGTTGCTACTAAGAAAGCAGAAGTAAAAGAAAAAGTAGAAAAGAAAACTACTACTAAGAAAACTACAAAAACTACAAAAACAGAAAAATAAACATACTAATGGATTGATTAATCGAGTGCCTTCGGGTGATTAATTTTGGAAATTAGTAGAAGATTAAAACGAAAAGGAGAATTATAAAATGACTGTTGTATCAATGAATTATTTATTAGAAGCTGGTGTTCAATTTGGACATCAAAAGAGAA
>CACZOQ010000090.1 GCA_902782835.1 uncultured Erysipelotrichaceae bacterium
TATCAACATAACGATATCCATCATCAAATTTAGTCGTCTTACGTGGTGGCGTTGTAGTTTTTCTTGGTTGTGGACTATCGTCTCCGCCTCCACTATGAGTTGGAATTGGCGCCGGTGTATTCGTACGCGTTGGCGTATTCGAATGAATTGGTGTATTCGAATGAATTGGTGTATTCGAATGAATTGGCGTATTCGAATGAATTGGTGTATTTGTATGCGTTGGTGTGTTGGAACGAGATGTTGTATTGGAATGAATGGTTGCATTCGAATGTGTAGGTGATGGTTTAACTGAATTGCTTCTTGTAGGAGTTGAATTCGAGCGTCCCACCGATGTGTTCGAACGAGTAGGAGTTGCATTTGAACCAGTCGTTGAATTAATCCTTGGCTGTACTCCATTAGTTCGAGCCGATTGATTAGACCCAAACGGATTATTACCACCAGGAAGAGGAGTACCACCAGCAAGTCCCAACAATGCCAAAACTGCTTCCTCTTGATTTTTAGCAATCAATTCAGCAGACTGATCAATAACGTCAGCATAAGTATTCAACGCAGCAGCTTTCTCTACAAAAGATGTATATGCATCATTAAATTTCTTAACTGCATCATCCATCGAAGAACCACCATAAATATGTGCAGTGGTTGTTACTGTCTTTTTATACAAATGCTCAGAATCCCAAGCTGGATGCTCATTTGAAACTTTGCGTTCACCAGGTAATGGATTACCATCCCAATCTTTAATTTCTTTATATTCAGTATGAATATCATTGACAGTACTACTTAAACTTTCAAAAAAAGAAGATTGATCTGACAAAAAAGACCTAATATTGGCAGCTTGTTCCTTTAAATACTTTGCACTAACCTTTGTCATGATAAAGCCTCCCATGACTCTGAAGTTGAAAAACTAACGCTAAGCAAAGCAGTCGACATTGCCATTGTAGCTGCACTCATCAAATTCATATTCTCTTCAATACTAGAAAAAATACTTGCCATTAAACTAGCTACTTCTTCACCGTGAGTAGAATCCCATTCCGTTTTTATATTATCAACATACAATTTTAAATCAGCGCTATTACTATTACTATAACTAACACCAGACAAGCTCTCATTATAAGCTGCAACTTTCTCTTGTAAAGTACTTTTATCCATAAACTAATCCTTTCTCTAAAAAAAATAATACCAATAAAGTATTATTTTATTAGTTAGTTTTTTTTACAATGATTTTTTAAAAGAATCTATACTAAGTTAGCTTCTGTTTCTTCTGTATTAGCTTGAACGACTTGAGCACTAACTCCCATAGCATCTCTAGCTTCAGCGATAATACGTTGAAATTCAGTTTTACATTCTTCTAATCTATTTTTTTGATCAGCTATAATTCTATCAATCTCAACGCTCTTTAAATTTTGATTTAAATGCTCATACTCCATAATAGTATTTTCCCCTCTTTTTAAAACAGGATTCAAAAATTCTTGTTCAAGAAAATCTATACCATCATTAATTGCTTCAACAGAAACATTTACATTATTAGCCATTATTATTCACACTCCTTTTACGCATTATCAATATTATGTAAATTTGGAATTGCAGCTTCCAAACCACTTATTTTTTGATCTAAATAATCAATATATTCCTGATACTTCCCATCAGCAAAACCAATCAAATCATTGATTTGAGTTTCTCCCCCTGCTGAAACCCATGCAGGAGCCAATCGATCTTGTACATAATCTACAAATTGTTCCTTAAGAGTTTTATTTGCTGCATTTTCTTCTGACATTCCATCTGAAGCACTTTGAACACCAGAAATGTTAAATTCAATTGAATCTTCACGTGTCATATTATACACCTCCATTTTCTACTTCATACTATCATTATAAAACAATAATGATAATTTGCAAAGATATTTTGAGTTTTTTTTTACTTTTCTTTACAATGAAATAATTGTTTTAAATATATAGAATCAATCATTTCATTATTTTGGTACATACTTGATACCCAAGTTCTGCCTTCTTCTGATAAAAAATCTTGATAATACTGATATTCTTGAATCACTTGACCTAATAATTCTTTAAAAATAAGAGATGTCTCTATTTCATTATTAGAATACCAATAAGCAAAGTATAAAAGAAGATCATATAATACCATAGCAATCTGCGCTTTATCATATTTTCTTTTTTTAGCAAGTTTCAAAACAATGAGTAAATCCTTCAACACAAGTTCATACTCTTTTTCTTCCGAAAAAAAACTTGTAGCATAATATATATAATCATCACTAAATACAAAAGAAGTACCAGACATCCACAATAAACGATGAAAACCATTTTCTAAACTTTCCGAAGGAAGAAAAGTAATAGAATGCTTTTTTATAGAAGATCTACGATACAGATTTCCTACTAAATATGAACTAAATCTACCATCAGAATAATTAAAAATAGAACCGATCACTGCATCATAATCTTCTCGAATACGATACAAATTAAAAATGGAAAAAGCATCATATAAAACATCTCCAGAATGAATAAACAGAACATACTCGCCACTTCCTGAATCAAAACCCTTTTGTCTCATCTCTCCTAAAGTTGCCTTTTTCATAACAATTTCCTGAATAGAAAGCTTTTTTTGAAAATGGGGAATGATTTTATGAGCTTTATTACTAACAACAATCACCGAAATATCCTCTCGCATTGTTTGCTGCAAAATACTAAATAAAGTTTTTTCTAAATTCCCTTCTCTATCTACAACAACAATATCAATCATATTATTCCCCCAATTCCTTTAAATAATCATCAAATGAATAATTTCCCAATAACGTATGAAAATCTCCATGATCTAAAACATATTGAATTTCATTTCGAATAGAATTATCTTTATATTCATCCGATAATAATGAAAAATCTGTCATTTGATAAATACTCTTAGCATATTTCAGTATTTCAGAAATATCTCTTTGACCAATATAACCAATTATAAAGAAATAGATAGTAACTAAAACTTGATACCCTAAATAAGAAATCAAATTCTCATCACAATGATCTTCCTTACAAATACGCATAGCCTCACTAATATTATAAACATAAAAGGGAAAACCATCAAACACATAAGCATAGTTGTCTCTTCTAGTTACAGACTCTGGATTGGAACGATAGATATACAAACACTCTGGATAATAGCATAAATCTGGTTCATGCAAAACACAGAGCTGATTAAAAAAATTATCTTCATTTTTATAAGTATCATTAAAACGAATAGAATGTTTTTCTAAAAATTCTCTCTTATAAACTTTTCCATGTAACCATATCCGATCATTTTCATGAAATTCTACTCCACCACCAGGTATCTCTTCTGCAAAATTAAAAACATACATATCATGTTCATCCAATAAATAATCTTTAACTTTTATAACCGCATCAGGGCAAGAAAAAACATCATCACTATCCATAAACATCACATAAGGAGAAGAACTATGATCAATACCAAATTGTCTAGCAACAGCAGGACCACTATTCTTCTCTAATTTATAATAATGAATATCTAATGTTTTCTGATAAAAATCTAAAACATCTGAATAATCAATATCCGAGCAATCATCAATTAAATAAATAGGAATATCCGTATCCGTTTGATAGGCAATTGATGCTAAGGTATCAAACAAAGTTTTAGAATTATAAAATGGAATAATCAAATCAAACATAAAAACCTCCTATATTTTTTTTACAACCTTACAAGGATTCCCCATAGCTAATACATTAGCAGGAATACTCTTTGTTACAATACTTCCAGCCCCAATAACAGAATTATCTCCAATTTCAACTCCTGGGAAAATAATAACTCCAGCTCCAATCCAAACATTATTTCCAATTCTTACTTCATCAATAGACAACTTTTTTTCTAGTCTCTGAATAGGATCTAGAGAATGATTCACAGTCAAAATAGAAACATTTGGTCCAATTAAAGAATTATCTCCAATATAGATATTCCCATCATCTACCATTGATAAGTTAAAGTTAATATAACAATTAGAACCAATATATACATTTTTTCCACCCCAATTAGCAGAAAATGGTGGAGTCAAGGTAACACATTCTCCAAAAGCTGCAAACATTTTATGTTCTAAATCACTTCTAGTTTCCCAATCATCAAAAGGAGTACGATTATATTCATTCATTAAATTTAAATGATAACAACGATTCTCCCATTCTGCTTCAGAATACACAGCTTCTTTAAAAAACTGATATTTTTTATCATGAATCCATCTTACCATTTTAACAACATCTGGTTCATAATAATAATTCATAATAGAAAAATCAGAAACAAATTTTTGAAAGTCATAAGAAATTAAATCTAAAAAAACGTTTTTTATTTTACAACCATATTCATAATAAAAACTTTTAAGTTTTTTAGAAGTAGTTTCTCTATTTCGATAATACAATTGCATTAAGTCATCAAAACAGATAAATACAAAACGATAATAATCTGGATTAGAATCTCGTCCTCTAGAAACAGCCCAATAAAGATGATATGCATAATTTTCTTGATCAATCTCTTGATATTTCTTTTTACTCTTCCGAGTAATTGATTTAGGATTATCACACCATAGATAAGTAACTACATCAATATCGGTATATTTAGCACCACAAATATCAATTAAGGAATTAAAACCTGTATCTTCATTAGAGCGATTTTCACTAAATAAAATATGATGTTCTTCTAAAAAACTACGACGATAGATTTTACCATGTAACCCAATATTATCATGTTCATATACTTGAATAGAATCACCTTTCTCTTCATGTATAATAGAACGAACAACATCAGCCTCATTCTCTTCCATTGCTTGAAATAAAGAACCTAAGGAATACTCATCATAAAAAACATCATCACTATCTAAAAAAACAATATAAGGATTTTCCGTTTTTTGTATACCAATATTTCTCGCAACTCCAGGTCCAACATTTTCCTCTAAACGAAAATATTGAATATCCAAATCTTCTCGATAAGATTCTAAAATTGAATCATAGTCTTCACTTGAACAATCATCTATAAAAGTTAATAAAATAGCTGGAATCCCCACTTGACTACGAACAGATTCTAGTAATCGTTTTAGTGTTTTCTTTGAATTATAAACTGGTACTATTATATCAATCATATGAATCCCCCTCTAATATAAAACATCATCTATTAATAAAACTCTATTCGCATAAGAAATAAGTGAATCAAACATTTCTTTCTCCGTCTCTCCAGAAACATATTGTTCATAAAAACTTCTCCGAAAAACCTTATTCGTAAGAATAGGAAGAATACTATTTTTATGATATTCATCCATGATAAATCTTCCTTCTAAATACTTAACATTTTCCCATACCTCATTTCTATTTTCACCATCATATTGACTAATATTCGCTTCACAAAAATCCAAATGATATTTTTCCATTTTCTCAATCATCGATACCAACACTTCAGAATGATAATTTTGTGGAACAAACGCAATAAATTTAGAAGAATCATACTTTTGAAAATGTACTTCTCCAACCGAAAAAATAGAAATCCATTCCGGATGAGAAATTACTTCAAATAACTCTTTTTTTCTTCTAATTCTTTCCATATAAAAAGCGTATTGATAAGAATAAATATCATGAAAATGTTCCTCCAACATAAAAGGTTTTAACTGACCGGCATAATGCAAAATAACCATATCATCCATTTCTTTTACAAATTCATGAACTAAGTATTGATTGATTATTTTTTGTTGATAGTAATCATAAAACTTCCCTTTATAAGTCAATACTTGTCTAGAAACATTATAAGCACGAGACAATTCATGGATCTTTTTAAAATGTTGATTAATGATATCTTGATCTCCTATTTTTTGATGTTGTAAATCATTTTTTAAAACTAATTCTTTCAAAGCATTATAATCTTTTTGATTAGGAGATACAACCATAATTCCAGAACTAAATTTATCTGGTTTCCAAGGATAATCTCTAGCCATAGAAGGAGTCGGGAATTCAAATAAAGAATCAATATTTTGAAGAATCAAAATATCAACATCTAAAACAACAATCTTCTCAAATTTTGTTAAAGAAAAAACATTTAATTTATCAAAAGTAAATCTCCAATGAGGATGTTCCTCATCCTCTGTTTCATAAGATATTTGTTCAATCTTTTGATAAGAAATATTAAAATACTCTAATGTTTGAATAGTTTTTTCTGAAATAGAATCATTAATTAAACATAATAAAGGATATTTAGAATGAAGTTCTTTTAAATTTTCATTCAGAATAAGAACTCCATCTAAATAAGAATCTGTCGATAATACACAAACAAAAGAATTCATTTTTTCACATCCTTTTAATCAAGAAAATATAATAAATTCTTAATATCATAAATATTTAAACCAGCGTTTTGAATATGACATAGAACTAAATAATTCAACTTATCATATTCACCCATTCTCAGTAAATATCGATAATAAACAACCCCATGAAAAGGAAGATAATAATCTTCTAACCAAGGTTTTGGAGGAGATAAATAATGGATTAATACTTTATTATCATAATCTAAATCCTCTACTTCTAAATGATTAATTGGATAATTATATTCATTTCCAACAATTTTAATATGTGAATAAAACATCTTATTAATAACATCTTGATCTTGACACATTAAATTATCATAATGATCTGCAATAAACTGATTAATCTTTTCAATACTAGTAAATTCTCTATACTTTGGTAAATTAATCAATAAAACACCCGCATTAATATAAGGATTATCTACAGGTAATCCTAAACAAGTATTAATATATTCTTTAAAATCAGGATTATAATCAATATTTTCAACACCCACAAAAATATTATCTTCAAAGTCCGTAGAATATAATTCTCGAATCGAACCATTACAGATAATATCACAATCTAAATATAATATCTTTTTCATCTTTTTAGGTAATACAAAAGGAGCATACAACCGAAAATAAGTTTCTCTTGTAATATGTGGAATATTAATAGGAAAAGAGTGTTCAGAAAAATCAAAATAAATAGTATGTAATGTTCCAATCGATTCATCTTCTAAAACTTGCTTCAATAATTGAAGTGATTCTTCCTGTAAATGATCATAAATAATATACACATCTAAATAATCATTTTGATAAAAATGAATAGAACGAAAAAGTTGAATTGCTAATTCAATATAATTATCATTAACAGATATTAATATATTCATAAAAAAACTCCTATTTACAATCAAATTGTAACATAGGAGCAAATAATTGTAAACCTTTCAAAAAGACGCAAAAGAGTATTATGATTCTATTTCTTTCCTCTCTTTTTGATTTTCAAAAGTACCAATTTCTACATTATGAATCGTATCAAATTTCTTAGTAATTTTATCAGTAGTAATACTAACATTTTCAACATCTCGATGAACAGTTTCGATACTTTTTGCAAGCTTATCCCAACGTTCACGATAGCGAGCAAATTCTAATCCTAATTTATTCAATTCTTCATGAATAATAGAAGTATATTTATCACGTTCCATATTCTTTAAAATCATCTGAATAACAGTTAAAGTAGAAATCAAAGTAGTAGGACTAGTAATCCACACTCTTTTCTTATAAGCATATTGAATAATATCCGGATGATAAGCATTTACTTCAGCAAAAATAGCTTCTGCCGGTAAAAATAAAATAGCTTGATTAGATGTCTCTCCAGAAATAATATATTTACTACTAATTGCATCAATATGTTTTTTCATATCTTGTTTAAACTGTTTTTCATATCCCTCTCTCATTTCAATAGGAGTTTTTCGATCAACCATCAATTGATAGTGCTCTAAAGGAAACTTTGAATCAATACAAATAGTCCCCAAAGGTTCAGGTGCAAATAAAACAGAATCAGCAATTACACCCGTACTAAGAGTATATTGTAAGCGATAAATAGAATCATTTTTATCACCAAAAACATTAGCCAAAATATGATTCAAATGAACTTCTCCATAAATTCCTCTTGTCTTTTTATCAGTTAAAATACTTTGTAAACCAACAATATCTGTTGATAAATTATCAATTTTCTTTTGAGCTTCATCAATTTTTGATAATCGTTCCAAAACATTCATAAATGTTTTATTCGTCTTCTCGAAATTTTGATCCAATCTTTCATTAACTTTCTCATTAATCATAATCAAGCGTTTTTCAACTTGTTCATTTAATTTAGTAAAATCCTCATTCATATAGCGACCTAAATCACTTTTAAAATCTCCCATTTCCTTCATCATGTGAACTTCCAAATTACCTAAACGTTCTGTAATATGAGACTCATTTATATTTTTAACAAGAGAAAGGATGGTTAGAATAATCAATATTACTAACAATACAATGATTATAATTTCCATATTGTCACCTCTATCATAATCTATCTTTCTTCTATATTATAGTATAATTCTATTTTCAGAACAAGAGAACAAAAAAAGAATCTATCAAAGATAGATTCTAACGAACTTTAAATGGTTTTTCTAAAGTACCTTTACCACTCTTATATAATACTTTACTATTTAGAGTAATAACTGGTCTTACTATAGCATAATTACCAGCAGTTTCTGTTTTGACAACTCCATTACGATCAACAGAGAAAACAGTAGATGTATCATCTTTATTAGCTGTTGCTAACCACCAATCTTGCGTAATAGCTAAATAATTATAATTCATACAAGACTTTGTAGAAGCAGACTTACAGTTAGGATCAACACTCGCATATAAATAATCGGATAATGTTAATAATCCTAATTTCTGATTTTGTAATACCTCTACACATTCTTCACTATTATCTTTTAATTCACTCGTAGGAGATTTCTTACCAGTACAAACACTATAAGAAACCATCTTCGCTTTATCAGCTTTTGTTAATAAAACTTCCCCATCTTTTTCAGAAGGATTAGAATATATTTTTTCTAAGAATTCTTTAACTCGACTAGCACTATATTGATTGATACCAGCTTCATATAATCTTTCTTCATTATAACGGTTATCCCAAGGTTGTGTATAAGTTGCTCCATCTACACTAATTAAGACAATATTATTATTAGAAGTAACTTTTACAATTCTCCATAAACTCTTTCCAAGTTTAACATAATTATTAACAGATTCCCCACGATAAACATAATTTCCATTAAATGAATACAATCCATATCCAGAAGTTACGATTTCACTTTCTGAAACAATTTTTTTGTATAATTCAACAGTTGTATAAGCGTCTCCACAATTCAGATAAGGAGTATATAAATAATCGGTTCCTGCTTTTTCAACTTGAACAGTTCCCGAACATACAACACCTTCTTCCGTATATTCAGATAAATCTTTCATCTTTTCAGCAACAACTAAATTACTAGAATCAATCTCAACTACACTACCCTCATTAGCTGGTAATGTTTCTGGATGATCCTTGAAATAAGAAACAGCAGCTTCTTTCAAAATGTTTTCAATTTCAGGATAAGTATAATGATTGCCAGATAAAAGAGAAACACAATATAAAATTAATAATATAACAACCATCACAGCCACAATGATTCCCATGAATTTAAACATTTTCATTTTAGCTTCAAAATCAATGCTACTACTATTGCTTTCTTCTAAATCATCATCATCTTCAAAATCATCATCTTTTTTAGGCTTCTTTACTAAATTAAAATTAGTATTCATATTTAACATCCTTTCTAATTATCAAAAAAATCATCAAAGAAATCGTCATCATCATCATCATTTAAATTTAAAGAACTAACCGGATTTTTAACGGTTGCAGGAAGTTCTCCACTATCATCTGTTTTTTCTTTATATATATCATGAATACTATGACTTGTTGGTGGTGCTGTCGGAACAACTGGAGGTTTTGTCTCAGTATCATCAGATATTGGTGGAACCGTAGCGGAGGCTTGTTTCTTCTTTTCTTCCTCTTCTTTATTTCTTTGCTCTTCTGCTTCAAGTTCTGCAATTTTAGCATCAATCTTCTTCACTAATTCATCCACATCAAATCCCAAGTCATCCTCCGTTTCCTCAGGTTTTTCCTTCTCAACAGGCTTTGGAATAGATTTCATTCTTGGAATAGAATCTGAGAATGGCATAAATGAATCACTCTCATTATCAATACTCTTTTTAAATGATTCAAAATCAGGAATAGGTTTCTTCTCCTTCTCAACATTTACTTTAAAAGGATCAATATCAAAAGGAGCAGGCATTCTGTCTTTTGAAATCTCTTTTTTAAAAGGATCAACATCAGATGAAAAAGGCATTCTCTCTTCTGCAATAGAAGGAGTCCTTGTCAAGAAATCAGGAATAGGAGCATTTTTCTCACGATTTCGCCTATCACGAATTGCTTGTAATTCTGGAGGTAATTCATCATGCATAGGATTTTCTCTACGAAATGGATTAGGAGGTAATGCCATATTCTCTTTATCTTTTTCATCGGCAGAATTCATCATCTCTAATAATTTCTTTTTCTTTTGACTTTTTACATATTCTTTTATATCAAAAGTATGAACTTCTTGTTTTTCACGCACTGGATAGGTAGCAATAGGATATTTAACTCCCCAATCCAACTTATAATAAGGAGTAAACTTAGTCTTAAATGGTTGTTTCCTCATTCGTAAAATAATAACTTCAAAAAGTTTCATACGTTGCAAGTCAGAAACAGTAACAAGAGGAGTCGAAGCTGTTTTATCATCTTTTTTGGACTTAACTTCTCCACACATCTTGGATATTTCTTCCAATGCTTTTAATTCCGTTGTAATAAGATATATCGTATTTCCACAGTTACCACGAATCGTCTCAGCTTCTTCTTTTCCATAAACATCATCTAACTGTGCAAAGTTTTGAATAATCATCGTAAAACGAATCAAACGAGAACGAGCAGCAGTAATCATAGTAGTAACATCTTTCAAAGGTGGCATATTAGCAAACTCATCCAATAAGAAATTAGTACGAATTGGTAACTGACCACCATGTTTTTGAGCAACACGAATTAACGTTTCATAAATCTGTTTTAATAAGATTGTAACCAAAGAATGATAAGTCTTCTTTTCATCTTGAATAACAATAAAAACAGCTGTAGGTTTTTCTCCAATACTTTCAAGATCAATATCACTATGAGAAAGCATTTCAGATAAATTTTCACGAGAAGCAAATAACTTAACTTTCTGTTTAAAAACAGATAAAATACTTCCTTTCGTCTCACTAGGTGCCATAATAGTACTAGATGCGTTAATAGAAGCAGGACTATTAGGATCTTTTCCTGCAAAATATTCTTTAATATAAGTTGATCCACCAAATTTTTCTTCACCAACAGTCGTTGCTAAAGAAATACTATTAATATTAATTTCTTCTTCAGCAGCATCTTCAAATAAACCTAAAGCAACTCCTGAAAAATAATCAGCAGATGTTTTTTCCCAGAAAGGATCCGCATTTTTATTAGAATCATCATACAAGATATTTAAAGCTAAATCATCTAGTAACTCAATTGCTTTATCTTGATTTCCAGATTTATACATCTGATAAGGTAAAGACATAGGATTCCATGCATTACCATTTTGAGGATCACGGAAATTCAATAAAAGAATTTGATAACCTCTAGCTCTAAGCATATTAGAAGTCTTTTCATAGATTTCACCCTTAGGATCCGTAATAATCATTGATTCTTTTGCTTTTGCCAATGAATGAACCATTGGTAAAATAACTGTTTGAGTTTTACCAGAACCAGTAGCACCAACAACCAATGAATGATACTCACCATTATCTACCCACATTTCTTTATCATTTAAAATTAAAGGAATTCCAGCTTCTTTAGAATTTTTAGAAGAAATAGGAACACATGTTAATTCTTCTTGAATTTCCTTATCTTTTGCCCACCTAGAATAACCTTTATCTTTTTTATCTGTGGTAATTCCAAATCCCTTTTCTCGATCAAAAAACATAGAGCTAACACTAGCAAATAAACCTAATAAAGATAATAAATATAAAAATATAGTAGAAAAAATATATTTAGGTCCGAATGCAGGAAATGGATTAAGCCCTGACAAATGACCTTGGGTTGCAAAAGTATGAATATTTACAACACTAATAGCTACTATATATAACAAAAACAAAGCGAACATTATAAATATTAATAAATCTTCACCGTCTGCTCGAAATTTGAATTTCATATCCAGCAACTCCTTCTTTCTATATTATAGCGTATCTTTTAAAAACTGTCATTAATTATTGATTAGAAATTAAGATTTTAAAATCACCATGATCATAATGATATAACATATCTAATTGCTCTCCCACACTATATCGACCACAGCTAAGAATAAATTCCGAAACTCCATCATGATCCACATCTAAAAAAGAAGTAAAGAACGGTTTACAACCATTAAAAGAACGGTTTTCACTAACATCTGTATAAATAGGATATATATTATCATCTGCAACCATAAAAACCAATGAAAATATTTTCTCAGGACTAAAGTCCATCGCAAATGCATTACTAATCAAATAAAAGTCTTCTCTTTCTCCATCGTGATCAAAATCAATCGTAATCTTATAAGAAGTAGTAAACTGACTAGAAATACTCAAATCCTGATCTTTCAACACCTTATGAACATATGACATATTATCAATGGATTCTTCTTTAAAGGAAAAAACATCAATATCATAATTTGATTGTATAGCTAATAAATTTCCATCTAAAGATACTGCATTTTTCTTATCATCAAAAGCATACCAACCATTATCATTCCATAAGTAATATTGTCCAAATTTTTCATTATTTAAATATATATTGTATTTTTGCCAATTAAGTTTTTGTAAAGAAGCAGTCGTTGATAAATTCCTCCATTTTTGATTTTGATAATTCCAAACAGTATGATCTCCAACAATAATAGTAGATTCATAATTTCCCTGTTTAATACTAGACAAACCAAAAAGAAGAAATAGTACAAGGAAAAAAACTGTCAAAATAATAATCAAAATAACATATGTACTTTTCTTTCTCATAATAACTCCTTTATCCAACTGAAAAATAAACAAAACGAGAAGTATTATACCATTTGTATTGACTCCACATATCAGTTGCATGACTTCCTGGATCCATCATTATAATCGTATCCCCTACAATAGAATCAACCGCAACCCAGTGTTGACCAGTATCCCCTTTTACTTCAGCAACAACATAGTAACCAGCATCTAATAATCTTTGTAAATGACTTAATTTTTGCTCACGAGTAAAACCTCTCACACTGTCAGAACCAGCATAATGGAAATTAGAAGCCGCATCACTAATAGGATAATACTGTAAATTTCCAACAGAATCAAAACCAAAATGATCATTTAAAAATTCAACAAATGTCCCCGGATTAAAATCCAAAATAACAGTAGGGACTCCAGCACGAGCAATTTGTATCGCTATAGAAGTAACCAAACAACCAATCTGACGAATTGTTTTTCCACTTCTACCCATCAAAGTATTAATCCATGGACCTTCAATCTGTTTCCAATTTACATAATCTCCACTAGCCGTTGATGGACTACTACAATCCGCAGCCTCCGTCTTACAACTTGCCCTACTAATATCACTTACACCATAATTTCGAGTTCCCTGATTATAGGTTTGTAAAAGAATTTGTTTATAATCAAGACCCGTGTTTGCTAAGGAAATAAACTTCTTTTGATCATCTTTTAGATATCCTGTATAAACAACATATCCCTGAGAATTTATAAGCAATTCTCCCTGAGTTTGTTTAGCATAAAGACGTAGTCTCGAAGTTGAAGACAAAGGTTCTTTAGAAAAACCATTATTATGTTCTAACCCACTATGAACTTGTCCCCATTCAGCATCATTCGAAGAACAACCTTGATCAGGATCACAATAAACCTGATCTTGTGAACAAGCCGCAACTTGTAAAACCCATTTCCCACTAGATTCTTTTTTTAAAGTTCTCCATCCACCTAAATCAACATGACGACCCAAAATATAACTTCTAGAAGCTACCATTTGAGCCTTAATAGCTTCGACCGGAGCATCTTCTCCTAACTCTTGATAAGCTACTCCTAAAATATATTTTTCAAAAGGAACTAAACTCTCACCACTTAAAGGTTTTCCAAATGTACCACCATAATCATGTCCATTACCAATTCCACATTGCATTAAACGTACATATAGATTAGAAATTTGAACATTTTCTGAAACATTTCCCTTCCCCTTTACAGAAAATCCTTTCACTTCATAATTACAATTTTCAACCGTACCACAAGCATTAGCTTCTTCTACTACTCCTTTACCAATTAATCCATAATAATCATTAATATATTCAAAAACCTCTCGAGCCATAGATTCTTTTTCTTTATCATTTGCTTCCGGTAAATATTTAGGAAAAATATTAGAAATTAAATTCTTTTTAAAAGTTTCTTCATTATAAGAGTTCCCTTCAAACATAGAATTAACAATTTCACGAATAGCAGAATCTGTCATATCATCATAAGTAACATTTGCTCCATTATCCTTTAAAACATGATAAACAGCTGCTACTTTAACAGCATCAACAGTCTTTCCCTGAGTTTGATAACTGACTTTTATATAATTTACTCGATCATAAAAATCTTGTTGTTCATTTGAACTTGCCTTAAAAGCAACATCACCAGTATCTTCACCAGTAGTTTTACTCATTCCAAAAGCATCTTCATAACCAGCAATCGTACCAGTAATACTAGTAGTTGCCATAAAAATGATTAAAATTACAACTAAAATTGGTACCAAAGCAATGACTACAATTGTAGCAGCTGCACCGATTAAAAATCGGCCAATTCCTTTTTTTGGCTGTTCTTCATCTTTATTTTTATCATCACTTTTATGATCATCAGAAAATGCAGAAGACATTTCCGAAGAACCCCTCTTCTTTTCTTTTTCAGACTCTGCAGCAGAAGTTGCCTCAGCCGCAGCCTGCTGTCTTTCTCTAGCATAACGAGCAGCTTGATTGCGAGTTTCTGCTCGACGTTTTTCAATAGACGCAGAAGAAGGAAGAGAACTATCTTGTCCTCCTCCTACTGTATTACGATTTACAACTTGATTAGGAGAATCTCCTCCACGATTACCCCGAATTCCATTAGCAATTCGAGAACCAACTCCAGAGCCTCCAGGTGCACGATTAGAAATGCCCTGAGCTATATTTCCACCAGGCAATGCTCGATTTGCCTTTGTAGTAGCCTCTCCTAATTTTTCAGAGAACTTTCCACCAGTTCCCTTATCAATAACTTGTGCTGCTTTAGCTGCAGCACCTACTACCCCAGGTCCTTTCGAAGCAAGAGCATCAGTAGCATTTCGTATATTTCTTGTATTATTTTGTGTATCTCTTTGGAACGTTTCATCATTATTAGCCTGATCTGCCACTGATATCACCACCTAACTTTTTTAGAATCCTCCTCCTGAACCAAAGGAGTCTAATTCTTCTTGTGTAACAGCAACATTAATTCTCATACGTCTACTACCACATACAAAGAGTGCCTCACCTTGAGAATAATGTTTAATACTTTCTTTTTCACTCTCATTCAAATCAATTAATAATCCTAAATCTTCAACAGCTTGTTTTTTAAGACCCATAACCAAATAATAAGATGAGTTATCAAATATAGCTTTTCCTTGAGTAATAACTGCTGGATCAGAAAAATCACTTGGTTGTTGTGTAATAATAATGGTACCAGTATTATACTTACGAGCACGTCTTTGAACTTGTGCTAAGAAATCAGCACCTAAAGCATTATTATCACCTAATAAAACATGTGCTTCATCAACCATTAATACGGTATCCACATTAAAGTCCAAACAAAGACCCCAAGCATACTTAAGTACATTGAAGAATAAAGCATTTTTAATTGTTGAATCACTATTCATCAACTCTTTAATATTAAATACCATAAAGTCACTACCACGCTTAATAGTAGTATGACCATCAAAATAAAACTTCAATTCTTTAACAATTGGACGAACCTTCAATTCCAAACGTTCCATGATATCTCTTTCTTGAGTTTGATCGGTCATAGACATAAGTCTACCCTTAATCGTAGCATACACATCACTAAAAGTTGGATAATCCGTTGACGTAAAATGAGAAAAATCAGTATCAAAGTCAACTCCAAAACGTTTATAAGTATCCTGAACAATTTCAGAAAACATCGTAAGAACATCTTCTTCAATAGATGGATCATAATACTTCATAAAGGCCTTCAAAAACTGTAAAGTACGAGTTAAAACAGTATAACCTAGACCTTGTTTAATTTCTTCTTCATCTGCATCAATAACGATTTCTAATGGATTGATTAATCCAAATTCTCCACCTTTTCCAATATCAACCGTATCTCCACCAAAAGTCTGCGTAATTTCACGAAATTCATCTTCTGGATCGATAATAACAATCTGACATCCATTTCGAATGTGAGTTCTTAATAACAGTTTAGCAGCTGTTGACTTACCAGAACCAGAAGTACCTAAAATAATCATATTAGCATTATTACGATTATTCTCTTTACGGATTTTATATAAAAATTGATTAAATAAAATGACTCCTCCTGAAAAATCAACACCTAATAAAGTGGAAAGTCCAGGATCTTTAATACTATCAAAAATAAATGGATACATAGCAGACATTGTAACAGAGGGAATTGGAGTACCAATTCTTTGTTCTACATCTTGAGATGGGAAAATAGGAAGAATAGATTTCAATACTTTTTCTTGTTCAAAACGTAAAGAAATAGCTCTTAATTCCATCGCATCCAAATAATTTTTAACATTTAATTTCTTTAATTCTAATTCCTCTTTTGTATTAGCAGTAATCATAATATGCATTTGAAAATCAAAAATACGTGCTTGTGATCCTGCAATCATAGAAGTAAAGTACTCTAAACTCTCTGCATCTTGACGAATTCTTTCACGAACTGTTTGATCTCTTTCATCTTGATACTTTTGTTTTAGTTCAGCAACCTGTTTATTTAACATTTTCTGCATATCTTGAGCAGGAACTGGTATATGTTTAACAACAACTTTAATTCCACTCATATTAGTTAAACTAGATAAATAACCAGGCATAATATATTTTGGATAAGAAACAACCGTTAATATTGTTGCATACTTATCACTAATGAAAAACTCACTTGGAGAAAAGTGTAGCCCCTTTGGAGCTAATTGACTTCTTAAACCAGTACTCATACAGGCATCACCGTTCCAAACTCTGTTGTATTTCCTCCATTCAGGAAGTTTTCAAGAAGTAATCGTAAATCCGAATTACTTACTAAAGAAGCATTTAATCCACAAGTAGCAAGACCCGTAATCATTTGTCTTACTCTCTTCTGCAATAAATCTCCATCTTTATCTTTAAATAAGAAATAATATTCAGTATCTACAACATTATTTCGAATAAATGTTTCTCCTTTTTCAATATCCTGCATAATTAATTTACGAATAGCAGGAGAAGAAGTTTCATTTAATAACAATTGCATCTGTGACATATAAACAGAAATATCTACAGGTCGATCTGCAACAATTAACCAAAATTCATAATCGATTGTATTATAAAAATTTCTTAAACCAATCAAAATATTATTTTGAGTATCTGGATCCAAAATAAAGATATTACGAGGAGAAATTTTAACTCCAGTAACTTTATGATTATCACGAGTAATAATCATATTATTTTGAATTGCCCGAACAGGTAGCCAATCTTCTGTAAAGCCACTACTACCACTACTACTAACTTTAGTCTTTTTTGCTGACATTTTTATAACACCATCCTTTCCATCTATATGTTTGACGATTTGTCAAAAATTGATACATCTCCACAATAATATTTAACATATTATGATAATAAGGAACTGGCATTACCAAAAAGCCAGTAACAAGAGCAGGACTTAATTCAAGAATAATAAATCCTGTTCCCGTTTGATTTAGAAACGCAAGTAATAATAATGTAAATAAGATCCCACATCCAAATAATGCTAAATCAAAAGGGCGAAACCAACCTAAAATCAGTTGTCCTCTCTTTGTATTAGCTGGAATTAAATATTGTTCATACACGTAATATCACACTCCCATTCTATTTCTTACCCTGACTATTGGCACGATTCATAACGTGTCTCATATCAGTACTCATATCAGTAACAGTAGCATTGGCTTGACCCATCCATCTACCTTGACTATCATAATCTGTTGCAGAATAACCAGTAATCCCAGCCTGTTGAGCATCATACACAACTTGTTCATGTGCCTTGTATAATTTTTCTCCTCTTGTTGTTAATTGAGTATAGGACTTAGCTGCAGAACCATCAGGTTTAATACCAACAGCACCACCAATCCAACGTTTCGTTTGATCATCTTCAATAGAATCTCTAACCTCTTTAGTAAATGATCCAACATTCAAGCCGGTATAACTACGACCATATCGATCTGTATAATTAAAGTTTCCAGCCGAATCAGCATGTTGCATAGATTCTTCCAAAGCAGCAATATTAAATTCCATACCATTATACATACCAAAATTACCATTATTTCTTGCTTCAGCTTTAAGTGAATCTTTCCAAGCACCAATTGATTTAGCAGCAGCTGTAGCCGCATCTAATCGACCCTGATCACGAGTAGCTAAACTTCTTCCAGCAAACATACCATAAAGATCTCCGCCAATACGCCCTGGTAAAGTCGAATGCGCTGCACGTTGAGCATTTCTTTGGCTTTGCGCAGCAAGAACTGATTTAACAGAGGCATCTTTTCCTGTCAACGCTTTTGCTCCAACATAACCTCCACCAATAGCCCCAGCGATAGCCGAACCAGCATTTCGCAGAGGATTAAATATACTTCCATGATGTAATTGATCATTTTCTTCCTGAGCAGCACGATGATTGGCAACAGCACTACCAACAACACCTAACCCAGCAGCTCCCATGGCAGCAAATTCTCCAAGTCCACCAAATAGTTTTCCAGGACCTTCTTTTAAACCTAATACATCTTTAATAAATTTAGGAGCTTGTTTAGCAAATATAAATAAACCAAACCATAAAATAATTAATGAAATAACTCCTAATACTCCACCACTTTTATTAATATAAAATCCATTCGCAATCATATCTTGAATGATAAAGATAACAAAGTAGACGGACGCTAATCGAATAAATAAATCTAAATAAGTAGAAGTTAGCGTTTTAACCCAAGCATTAAATGAATTATCATTGCTACCTTTAGGATCCATATAACTAATAATCGGAATTGGCGCAATCAAACGTAAAACGGCAAGCTTGACCGCCCTAACTGCAACATCAATCGTAAAGCTAAATAAAATAAAGACAAAAGCAAATCCAACAATAGCTGATACAAAAGGCATATAAGCAAAAACATATTTTTTATTTCCTGCAAAAGCATTAACTACTGGAAAATAATTTAATAAATTGAAATCAGTTTCACATGTTTCATTCACCATTCCAATGATTTCACCAGGTTCTGCATCTAATCTTGTGTAAGCTTTTAATACCTCATCATCAATATCTTGGCACATTCGATTATCATTAAAGATAGCATCATCTTTACCTTCTTCATGCTTTTTTCTCTCTGACTCTGGCAATAGATTGATCCGATAAAATGCTTTCAGAACAGTAGACGTAAAAATCCTAGAGGAGGTTTCTAGTTCTTCATCATCATCACCACTTAAATAAGTGCTGGAGTTTCCATTTGTACCTAAAACTAATCGCCCTATCGTATTATTAGCTAAAATACGATGTTGTAAAGAATACAGCGTACCAAATAACAATCCATTATTATTGATTTGTTTTTCAAACTCATTTCCACCACCAGTATTAATTGGTACTAAAATAGCAAGCATAATTAAAGCAACTGAAACACGATATACCAAGTTTCCAGCCCCTGCTTTAGAATCAGTAAACGAATCAGGGTTCATAATTCCACGTAATATCGTCATTGCAAGTTGAAACATCATGAAAACACCTAGAATAAGTTGCACTCTTCCATAGAATTTCATAACAGTTCCATTTGCAAAAATATCAGCAGACGATACATTAAAAAATAACTGATATACCAAACCTAATAGCCAATAAGCAGGTCTGTCAAGCGTGGAAAAAATAGTTCGTACACCATCACGAAAGATGGTAGAGGATTCTGTATAAGTATCACCCATCTATTTCACCTCTTTTTAATAATCCAAATTATTGAAGTCCACAAGTTGCACTAGAAGTAAATCCAAATACATCTAACATTACTTCCACAAGGAGAGGAATAAAGAATAACAATGCAGCTAGAATCAAACGAATAATAAGTTTCTTTTGAGCTTTAGCCATTGCTTCATCATCACTCTTAATAATAACTTTAGCAAAATCTATACTACTTAAAACAACCACAAGTAATGGTCCAACCACTTTAATAATATTTAATATTTGTTGAAGTAACCAAGCAACTGAATTAGGATCCCCTGGATCACCCAAAATAGAATCTCCACCCGTACAGGTTTGATTCTGATTATATTTATCTACAATATCATCAATTTTTTTAGTATCCGTCATACCAGTATTATTATTGTTATTATTATTTTTCTTCTTTGCTAAGCCATAAACAAGACGAGAATCTTCTCTCGTTATAGCATTTACATAAGATGGCACCATCATAAAAACAGATGCTAAAAATAAAACAATTAAAAGTATTTTCTTAAACATGCTTACACCTCGAACATTCTATCATAATAAGTATATCAAAACACAAAAAAAATAGCAATCAATTTGCTATCATTATACAGATTACTTAACATTTAAATAAGTAAAAAAAGAATATGCCAAAATAATAGTAAAACTTAAAGCTACCTCCATCACTACAAAAAAAAATAGCAAACAGAATGCTATTTTAATCCAAAATTAATTTCTTGCAGCTCTCCAGCAAGCTTCCCAACTTTGAGTATCGCCTTCACCACCAGCAGAAACTAAGTTCATAGCAACACCAACTAACATTGGAACAAAGAATATAAGAGCAGCATAAATAAATCTCTTAATTAATCTACTTTGTGCAGCTTTAACTTCTTTCTCATCACTAGCAATAACAGCCTTACCTAAATCAATTGTTCCATAAATAATTAAGGCAATTGGAATAACAATCATAAAAATCTTAACAATTTGTACAACAACTTTAACTAAAGGTAATAAACCACCACACGCATCGGTAGCTCCAATTAAAAATAAACTTGACATAAAACAACCTCTCTTTCAAAAATATTATAATATTATAGATTATATTTTGTCAACGATATTAACGTCTAAATAATCCAAATATCCTTCCAGAATTTCCAGAATTATTATGATTTTCTGGATGAAACAAGCCAAGCTTCGTTAAGAAATCATTAATAATAGCATTTCTCTTTCTCTCATCTAATGGAGGCATATTATAGTAGACCTTAATTCCAGCTTCACTTTCAAAATCTAAAACATCATTATTTAATAATAAACTCTGATTTAACACAACTTTACAATCAGATAATTTACGGAATACTTCACGATTTGAACGAATCAAGTGATTTAAACGAATCGTACTAGGTTCCAATAAATAAATAACCCGTGAACAAAAACCATCTTCCTCCAAACTATTTAGATCCACTAAAATAATATTAGCATTTGAATGTTTCTGAATAGTTGTTTGAATTTCATTTGATTTAGTAGAAATCATATTCTTATCACCAAACAAGGAAAAATCATTTTTATCCACTTCAATTGCTAAAACATTATCAAAGCCAAAGACAATAGCTAACTCTTTCTTTAACATGTAAATAAAAGTCGTGGCACCTGCATGCTCCGTAACATTTCGAAAACCAATAATAGTAACTCCTCCTGTATGATCCATATTAGGAGAAGCAGTCGCAACATTAGCTCCTGTATCATTGGAATTTTGAATATGAGCTCTTTTTTGTATATTTTCAACATCTTGTAATGTATTAGATTTCTTTAATAAATACTTTACACCATTTAAATTCGTCGTAAAGTTATAAATACCAAAAGAAATCATTTGACTTAAAAAATTTGGAGTACATAAACTACTCCCTTCCGGAAGTAAAAATATAATTTTTTCAGGATCTAATCCCTTTGCTAAAATCTCATATACACGAATTTCATCATAATTACGAATTGCAGTAACATCTAAGACCATCTTACTATAAAAGAAATTCTTAAACATTTCCACAATTTCAGAAACTTCATAGGAACCAGAAATACTTTTTATAATATCAATTTCTAAGCCTGCTAAAGCATTCTGCTGTTTATTCGCTACTATAACATTCATTTTTCACCAACATCCTTTTAATTATACATAGTTTTTGTATCTCCAGAAATTTGAAAAACATTTAAATCCAAAGTATTATCAATAATAGGGATTGAAACATTAATCTTCGTTATGATTTTATAATAATGACCTAAATCTCGATCTCTAACAATTCCACTTTCTTGAGAACCATTGATTGACACCTTTAAAACACAATAAAGTCCATTTTTCTTACTGTAACCACCGGGGCAATTTAACGTATCAGGTTTGTATCCAATTTGATCAGCATAAGACTTTATTTCATTACGACATTGATCATCACACGATCCATTATAATCCTCATAAACGGAAATAATTTTGTTTTTCATACGAAAAGCCTTGGTATAATTAACATTAAATGCCATATATCCAAGAGCAATTACAATAAAAACAACAATGATAATAATATTTACAGCCCCACCTAAAGAATCTCTCATGATCTCACCTCAAATTAATTTGGTACTTCAATAACTCGCGTATCACCTTTTACTTGAAAAAACTCAAGACTCATAATCTCTCGAATAATAGGAATATGTATATCTACTTGCGTAATGATACGATAATAGATTGGGTTTTTTGAATAATGATGCGTACTATTTCTTGTACTAGAAGACATTTGTTTCCAGCAGAACAATCTACTAGGATCAGCAGTATAATCTCTAGGGCATCTCAAATTAGCGGGCTTATATCCAATTTTTTTAGCATCCTCTTTAATTCTATTTAAACATGCAGAATCTGAAGTTGCACCAAAACAGGCAGAGGCTTCATAATTTTCCGCTGCCGTAAGTACATAATTCTTCATTCGAAAAGCTTTGGTATAATTAATAGTCATCCCTAGAATTCCTTCTACAATAACTAAAAACAAAGCAATTAAAACAATATTGACAATTCCTCCAAATGCATCCTGCATATAGTATCACTCCTATTGTCCGTGTTGATGTCTAGTATCAGTAGCAGCATCATCCCATTGCGCTTTAATAGAATTTTGAATTGGGTCCCACATAATCCAGAAGAATCCAATAACTGCTCCAATCGCAATTAGTGTAATAACTGTTAAATTTAATTCACCTGTAGCAGCTTTCATATATATACATCCCATCCTTTCATAGTTTACAAAATCATTATAACAAAACACCAAACAATTCTCAATAGTTTTTAAAAAAAATCAGGAAACAAAAAGAAAAAATCAGTAAACTACTGACTTTTTTTAAAACATCATCATCATAGAAATTAAGATAACTACCATAACACCAACACCAGTAACAACAAGCATTACCATCGTTTGACTTTCCATATGATTTAAACGTTCTTTATATTTCGTTTCACGAGCTTTATTTTGTAAACTAGAAACAGTTCTAGAAAACATCATTAAACGCTCTTGTTTTCTTTCTTGAGAACCAATTCCCAAACGATAAAGAAGTCTCATCATACGCATGGAATCACGTACTGGATAAGTATTCGCAAATTCCATATAAGGATCAACAGTAGCATCTCCAGAATTGATTCGATCAATCATACGGCGAAGTCCCGGTTTGAAAATATCAGGAGCATCTGCAATAGATTTACCAATCGCAACAGGTACCGTATAATGTTGAATCAAAATCTCTAAACTCTTTAGATAATATGGCAACATAACATCAATTTCATGTAAATGTTGTTTATAATAACTCTTTAATTGCGTATAAGGCATTTTAAATACCACAACAGCAACAACAATTGCTAAAACTAAATTCAAGAAAAACTGTGAATTAATAATTTCAGCAGAAGTATTATTAGAAATTGTAAAAACTAAAACAACTAAGAATGCTATAAAAGCATAAGTAACTCTCTTTGAATATAATTGATCAACATCAACGTCTTCACCATATCGAGCATAGACTAAGAATTGATAATCATCTTCTTTAAGAGCCTCTAAATATTTTTGATTATCAGCAAAAAACTTATCTTTATTAATGGTATTATTATAAATTAAGATAAAGATAATAATTGCACCAACTATTAATATCTCCATTATTCAGCACCTACATTCTCATAATAATATTTTTCTCCCTTAAGAAGGAAGTAAGTATTAACAATCAAAACACCATGCATCAATAACTGGATATACCATCGTTGTAGTAATACCAAATAAGTTTCTCTTCCTAACAAATACTGTACTAACATAACCATTAAATACAACATAATACCAAATTGTAAGAATGATTTATGGAAAGATGATCTTTCAATTCTATCTCGATAAACACTTTCTACTAACATGTCGATATCCATTTGCATATTTTCCAATGAATCAGCTGAATTTTGAGCACCTTCTTTGGTAATCTGTAAGAATAACTGATGCATATTCTTAACAATATAATATGGATATAATTTACTCATATAATCCAAAGCTTCATCGATAGTACCATTGTCATAACTCATATTAATCATCTGACGAACATCCGCTAAAACAGGATCTTCTAAGATACCAGAATTAGCAACACCTTCTAATGCTTTTACAAATGATTGAGTTGTTGCAAACTCCATAATCGTATTAGAAGTATAAACTTGAATTTGTTCAAATAAAAATTCAGAATACACTTTCTTACAACGTAAGAATGTAAGATAAGGAACAAATGCAACAGCAATTAAAGCATAAACAATACTAATAATTAAATTATAAAAATATAAATACGTAACAACAGAAGCAAAAGAAGCAAACAAAGCAACTTGAATTGCATACTGTCTAGGAGTATATTCCTGCCCTAACTGCTTCGTCTTCTCACGTACAACTTTAAAAGAATAAGGAGCAAATCGATCATAAGCATTTTGAATTTGACCAACTACATATTTTCCTACATTTTCACCCTTATAATTTCGATATAAATAGATAAAAATGACAAAGCCAATAATAATAAATAACTCAGTAAAATACATAACATAACTCCTTTCTATCCATCTAATTTAGCAAGACTAGTCAACATAACTGGTGTAGTTCCTGCGACTGGTTGAGAAGCAGTAACAACAGGCGTTGTAGCGGTAACAACAGGGGTAGCCGCTGTAACCTGAGGAGTAGAAGAATCACTAGGAACAGGCGTTGTAGCACTGGCAACAGGCTGAGTAGAAGCAACACTAGGATTAGCCATCTCAGCACCATCTTCTTGAGATTTTTCAAATTCATCTACTAAAACCTCACGAATTGGTAAATCGTCTGGTAAATCTTTAATAATACTCTGAACCTGAATATTTTGATTTTCAAGATACTCTACCAAATGTGCACTAGGCTTACACATCATAGGTTTTCCAAAAACCTTCTGATAAATAACTCTAGATTGAGGAACATTATCATCATCAACATAGAATTCACAAACCTCATCTAATTCACGATGGAATTTTCCATATTCTTTGCTATAAAATGCTTTAATATGTACACCTAATTGAATATAACGATAAATCGTTGATAAGAATTGATGCACATCCAAATCTGTTTCCA
>CACZOQ010000091.1 GCA_902782835.1 uncultured Erysipelotrichaceae bacterium
CGAATTCCAATTGCAAGAATTATTTTGTTTTCGAGCTTAGTATCGTTTTTCGTAATTACGTCACATTCAGAGTAAATCTCGTCGATTATGCAATCGTTTAAATTGACAGCTGTTCCAAAATTCTCTATTCCGATATATTCTTTATACAAAGGCTCTATATCTGCAAAGGTTATAGTTCTGGAATTGTTTTTTTCGTGAAGAAGCAATGTCATGTAAAGAAAGTCATCATTTATGGTGCTTATTTGCCGATCAACACCAAATTCTATAAGATTTCTAACAAAGGGAATTAGCGCTAGAATATACTTTTTATTCTTATTGATATTATTTCTCCAAAAATTAAACGGTCCTTTTTGGTATTCTTCAGTAGAAAGTGAAAGAGTAGATTCGCCCAAGTCGGCTGCCAGCTTATTATTATATTCGATACCTAAGCGATTAGAGACGGCTCTATAAAAATCAAAGTTATGCGACAGTATTATTATGTAAAAATTAGGTTCTTTAGACATTTCATAAAGATACTCAATAATTGCATACTTATTTTTATAGTCAAAAGAATCAGCGATGTCATCAACTATAATAACAACTTCTTTTCCGCTCTTCTTTAACTGTTCCACATCGAAGATTATATTTAGAAGGTATAGAGCACGCTGTTCGCCTCGACTTAGAGTATTCAGTTCTTCAAGCTTACTTCTATTTATTGTCTTTCTCTGCGTTCCACGTTTAAAAGTAAACTCGACCTGAGGAATACTTTCACCAATTACTGCGCCTTTTAAATTTGCTACAGACATTGAAAAAGGCACAGAAAAACGTTGATTAAAAATATCAAGTGCTTGTTTCCAAGGAGTATCATCAATTTTAACTGCATCTATTGCTTCTGATAAAGCTTGATACTTGTTAATCAATTCATTTAATAGTGTTTCGTACTTTTTTAGGTAAGATTTCCATAGCATCTTTCGTAATGAACCAAGCTTCGCTAGAGATAAAAACTCTACGATGTCAGGATGTGTTTCGATTATGTCTTTCAAAATCATTCCTTTGGCGTCACTTAACATTTTTTCTATTTCTTGGAAAGCAGGCGACTGTTTTATTTCTTCTTCGATTTCAGATATTTTTATATCTAATCCTTTAATATCTACAAGCGGATCTACACCAGAAAGAGTAACTTTATTATTCTTTATAAAGAATGAGTCTTTTTCTAAGGATTTGCGCAAATCTTTAAGTTTAGGAAGTGTGAGTTTTCCCTTTTCAAGATACTCAAAAGAATCATATATTTTATCAGTATCTACCGTAAATTCTTTTATACCTTTTTGAAATCCTGCAGATTTTATTTTTTTAATGACAGTAGCATCAAATATAGAGGAATATTGTATGTCATCCCAAAATATATCTGGATTAGGTGCCTTCAACTCATCAAGGCACAGTAGAATACTTTTCTCTTTAAGTCCAAAGTCTTCAATAATCTGAGGTTCTAATTCAAGTATGGTTTTACCGCCAGAAATCCTTTTCGTTTTAAGTCCAGAAGATTTTTCAAGCGCTTTTAGTAATTTTGTTCTAGCCTCAAATACTTCCTTTAGCTGTTCTTGTATTTCGCCTTTAACCAAAAGCGGTGATATGTCGGACTCATATGAGCTTTCATATGACTTTATTACAAATACTTGTTCTTTCTCGATTGGCTTACCATCGACAGAAACATCAACTTTTCCATTAATTTCAAATATGGCATCGGCGGCTTCGTCTTCATTTCCGTCTTGGATTAGTCTGAAGGTTTTGGCTAAGGAGGTTTTCATTAACCCGTTCCTAGCATAAATGGAAAAAACATTATCTTCAGAAAAATCAAAGTCGTGTATTAATTTTTCAATTCCATAACAATTCTCGAGTTTTATTGAGAGCTTATTCATTAATTTGTGACACCTTCTTCTATAGTTTTATATTCTATAATACAATATCTAATGTTAATGTATTTTTATTATATCATACATACAATTGATTTGGCAAGATTTATTTAGAAAAAAGATATTCGTAATTAAGAATGTGATATTTAAAATATAGGCAGCCATTTCAGGCGGATTCTTTTCTGTAAATGTGAAAATACCAGAAGATGATCAACTGCTCTGCAACATATAAAAATAATAATTCTTTCCAAAACTATTTACGTTGACGCTACTATCCATATATCTTGGCAATATCTTTGCGCAGGCTCGGCTATCGCAGTCAGTATGATGACGGTTTAGTGCACTAGAATGATAAAAAGTATAATAAAAGAGAAAAGCAATAGTTATTTCGAAAAGCTAAGTGAGCTTCGCAACAGAGACACTATCGTGCTTGCTGGCAGTAGTATTGCCGCCAAGCTCGACCGTGATGCCCTTGATTCTGTTTGCCATGCGGTTTCACCTCCTCTATGAGGGCATGAAAAAAGCACCTGCCGTAGCAAGTGCTTTGTGAATATTCTATTTTTCTGCATTATTACAGCTTGATTATCTTGTTTTCATTCGTAATGAGATAATCATAAAGCCAATGACACAACCAATCATAATGCTTGGAAATCCATGCATCTATTTCTTCTGATTCAGTAATCCATTCTTCGGGGTAATCGAAATTATCTGCATATTGAGGATTCTGATAATCATGCATTCCTTTTGAAATCACTGCGGCAAGTTCTGTTTCTCCCGCTTGTAAGAGGTAATCGACAGCTTTCTCAACATTTGCCGGAGAGGTCGCTTCATAAAATGTCCATACGCCGCTGCGTTCGGAAGTTCCAAACCAGCTTGATACAATCAGAAAAGCATTAACCATTGGATTTTCAGGTGTTTCGGCATCAGAACAGAAACACCTGAAAAAATCAGA
>CACZOQ010000092.1 GCA_902782835.1 uncultured Erysipelotrichaceae bacterium
CATGAGTCCCACTTTCTACAATTTTTCCTTTATTTAAAAATAAGATCTTATCAGCATTTCTTATAGTCGATAATCTATGCGCAATAATAATAGTAGTGATTTTTTTATTTTTAATAATATTATCCAAAGCAGTTTGAACTTCATTTTCACTTTCGGCATCCAAGGCAGAAGTTGCTTCATCAAAAAGAATAATCTGTGTCTTTTGAACCAAAGCTCTTGCGATGGCAAGTCTTTGTCGCTGACCACCACTTAGACTAATTCCCCCTTCCCCTACAATCGTATCATACCCATCCGGTAAAGACTGAATAAAGTCTTCTAAACAAGCTGCACGACAGGCTTCTATCATTTCTTCTTCCGTTACATTTTCTTTTACTAAACGTAAATTATCTCGAATACTAACATTAAAAATATATGGATTTTGTGAAATAATCGTAATATTATCCCGAATAGATTCTCGATCTAATTCCGAAATATCTTCTCCATCAATTAATATTTTTCCACGAGAAGGTTCATACATCTTACATAACAAATTAAAGATGGTTGTTTTTCCTGCTCCACTTTTTCCAACAAAAGCAACAGTAGAATTGGCTTTAACTTTAAAACTTAATTCTTTTAATACCCATTCTTCATTCTTATAACCAAAGAATACATTTTGAAATTCAAAATTCCCATGTACTGTATCCAAATGTTTCTTTCCAAACTTTTCTTTGGGAAAATCTTTTCCATGAATAATTTCAAAAATACGACCACGCGATAAATGAAAATCTTTAATACCTTCTAATAAATAACTATAACTACCAACAATATAGCTAACTCTACTCATATAATTATGAACAACTAAAGCTAAGGCAACCGATAATTGATGAATAGAAATTAAATATATCAATAAAGAAATCATTGTCAAATCAAAGAAATCATGTATAGAACCAATAACAAACTGATAATTTCTCTGAATACGAGTCATATCATATCGTTTTACATTTAAACCTACTAACCTTCCATGTAACTCTTTTAGAAAACTTTTTTCTGCACTAAGCATTTTTATATCTCTGACCCCACGTACTAATTCTCCAATAAAACCAGATACATTTTCATTTTCTTTACGAAATTCTTTGTCTTTTTCATTTCGAATAGAAACTCTTCTTCTCTCTAAAAAACCAATGATTATAATCATTAATATCATATAAAGAAAAACACGAATATCAATAATTAAAACCGCTCCAAAAATACCAATATCCGTTAATACATCAGATAAATGATAATTTAAAAGATTAAACACATCTGCAATCTTAGAAGTATCATTTGTAAGTCTTTGAATAAAAACACCAGAAGAATTAGAGTCCACACAAGAGTTTTGTAACTTTAAAATAGATTTTCCTAAATCTAATTGCAACTTAGTAAAAGTTTCACGATAAGTTACTTGAGAAAAATAACGACATAAATAATTAATGATATTTCGAAATATTTCAATAAAAAACAAAGCAATTGCCATATAAAAAACTTGCTTTAATTCATTATTCGTTAATTTTACAATTACTTGTGCACTAATAATAGGAACAATAACACTAATAATAATATGAATGATATTACAACCAATAAAAGAAATAATCATCCATTTTAAATCTTTTGCATATATCCAAGCAAATTTTAAATTTTTCCATAAATCTTTTAACACACTACCACACCCAAATCCTAGAAAAATTATATCATAAGAGCAGAATGTTTTTTAATACTTTTTCTTAAAAAATTAAAAAAACGTTCTTCTTAAGTCTTTTTCTTGTTTAAAAGCTCTAATTTTGATACAATAAACAGTCAAGGAAGTGATAATGTGTCAAAAAAAAAGCTAGCCATTTTTTTAACAGGTGCCATTATCACTACTTCTGGAATATCTGTCTCAGTTAATAGACAAAAATCCAAAGAACTAATCGAACATATTACATCATATACTACATCAATGACAGACGATGATTTTCAAATAGCTGCTCACAGAGGTTTTTCTTCAAAAGAAGTTGAAAATACACAGCAAGCATTACAACTTGCCGCTGAGCAAAACTATATTGATTCCATTGAAATGGATGCTAGAATGACAGACGACCAAAGAATCGTAATCACTCATAACAATAGACATTTTCGGAATATAAATGAAACTCAATACATTTCTACATCTACCTATGAAGAAGCCATAAGTTCTACCTACTTATATGAAAATGAACCATTTAGTTCTCTACCTTTATTAAATATACCAGAAGCAGCACTATTTTTCTCAAGAAAACATCATTTAAATCATCAAAAATATAAAATCATTGGTTTACTAGAAGCAATACACTCATGTGGTCCAAAGAAAATATTATTAGATTTAAAAATTACAAATAATTATGAGGAATTCACAGAAGAGTTAAAAAGAGAATTACAAGGAATAGATTGTTCTAACATCATGTTTATGAGTTTAAACTTATCTGGTTTAAGATATTTACAAGAACATTCAAATTTTAATTGCTTAGCTCTAATAGATTCCAATAGTGATTTTGCCTACATCCATGATTTTCAAAACATTGGTTTTAAATTTTCCCTACTAACCCACGAAAGAATTAAAAGATATATATGTGAAAAAAAACATATAGCCGTATGGACAATTAATTCCAGTAAAGATTTGAACACTGTTACAGAGGAAGCAGATGATTATTATCAAAATCTAATCTATATTACGGATTATCCTGATTTAATTGCTACAAAATTACATGATAAACAAAAAACAAAAGAGACTAATCAATAGTCTCTATTTCTTTTCTACTTCCGGATATTCTTTTCCAGCTAAATCAATTATAGCTTTTTGAATAACCAAATTATTTTGAAGTTTTCCAGATTCACTATCAGCAACTTTCTCACTCTTCTCAATTTTTTCAACAATTTCCATTCCATCAATTACTTTACCAAAGGCAGCGTAATTATCATCTAACCAATCCGCTTTTCCTAACATAATAAAGAATTGACTTCCAGCAGAGTCTGGATCATTTGCACGAGCCATCGATAAAATACCTTTTTCATGTTTCAAAGTATTTTCAAACCCATTACTACTAAATTCTCCTTTAATAGTATATCCTGGCCCTCCAACTCCAGTACCTTCAGGATCTCCACCTTGTAATACAAAACCTGGTATTAAACGATGGAATGTATTATGATCATAAAATCCACTACGTACCAAAGATATAAAATTATTAACTGTATTAGGAGCAACTTGCGGATATAATTCCATAACAACTGATCCATATTTTTCAATATACATTGCGACTACTGGATTTTCAGTATCATAATTTAAA
>CACZOQ010000093.1 GCA_902782835.1 uncultured Erysipelotrichaceae bacterium
ACTGAAATATTTGATCTTTTAAGAGCTAGTAATAAATATATTGATGATACTACTCCTTGGATACTTGCTAAAGAAGATGATAAAAAAGATAGATTAGAGACAGTGTTATATAACTTACTTGAGTCTATTAGAGTTTGTGGATTATTATTAAATCCATTCTTAACTAATACTAGTGAAGAAATTGCTAAACAAATAAATAATGATAATCAAGAGTTAAAATATATTGAAGATAATAAATATGAGTTAATTAGTCCAACTCCATTATTTATGAGAATTGATACTAAAAATAATTAATAAAATGAGCAGGATAATATCTTGCTCTTTTGTAGTAAATAGAAAGGAATTAATATGAAAATAATAGGTATTTTAGGTAGAGCATATTATAACAAAGATAATCAAGAGATTATTCAAATTCATAATACAGTTCATAAGTATTTTATTAACAATAAAGATGTTGTATGTATAACAATAATACCTACAGAAAAAGATAATTATTTAAATTTAAATGTAGGCTATAAAAATGTTAATATAGAAAAAATGGATTATATACTTGATAAGTGTGATGCTTTTGTATTACCTGGTGGAACATATTGCTATGAAAATGATGAATATGTTATTAATTATGCAATTAAACATAATAAACCTTTATTAGCAATTTGTTTAGGTTTTCAAACTTTATGTAGTGTTTTTGCTAAAGATAGAGATAATTTTTTTGTACTTAAAGAAGATATAGATTCATATCATATGGGAAAAGCTGATGAATATAAACATAAAGTTTTTATTCAAAAAGATACTAAGTTAGAAAAAATAATAAATAAATCTGAAATATTAGTTAATAGTGTTCATCATTCTATTGTTGATTATGAAATGAATGAATTAGTTGTTAATGCTTTTTCTGATGATGGTATTATAGAAGGTGTAGAATATCCTAATAAAAGATTTATTATGGGTTTTCAATGGCATCCTGAGTATCTTTGTGATGAAAATTCTAATTTAATTTTAGAAGAATTTATTAATTCTATTAGATAGGAGTGATTATATGTATATTGATACACATTGTCATATTTCAAAAGATGATTATGATAATATTGATTTAGTTATTAAAGATAATATTGATGCTGGTGTAAATATTATGATAGTATCTGGTTGTGAAGAGAAGACTATTAGTGAGGCAATTGATTTAAGTAAAGAGTATGATTCTATTTATGTAACTATTGGATATCATCCTGATCAAGTTGGTGTTGTTATTGATGAAAATATAGATAGACTAAAAGAATTATTAAAAACTCCTAAAGTTGTAGGAGTAGGTGAAATTGGTCTTGATTATCATTATGGGAAAGATGATAGAGATAAGCAAATTGAATTATTTGAAAAACAATTAATGATAGCAGAAGAAGTAAATTTACCTGTAGTAATTCATAGTAGAGATGCTACAGAAGATACTATTAATATTTTGAAAAAATATAAAGTAAAAGGTATTATGCATTGTTTTAGTGGTAGTGTAGAGACTGCTAAAATATATGTTTCTATGGGATATTTACTTGGAATAGGTGGAGTAGTTACTTTTAAAAATAGCAATCTATATAAAGTTGTAGAAGAAGTTGGACTTTCCTCTATTTTACTTGAAACGGATGCACCATATTTAGCTCCTGCTCCTTATCGTGGTGAATTAAATTCTTCAAAATATATCCCAATTATTGCTAAAAAGATTGCTGAAATATTAAATGTACCAATAGAAAATGTTGGCCAAGTGACTTCTGAGAATGCTATTCGTTTGTTTGACTTGCAATAGTTTTTATGATATCTTATTAATAATAAGTGGGTTGGAGGATTTATGGAAAAATCATTTAAAAAGAATGTGATTTTGGCTCTTTTTATTGTTTTTCTTATCTTTTTGATTTATTTTTTTGGAACTTATTCCTATTTTCAAAAAGAAAAAGGTCACTATCATGTAGATAATAACATTTTGTCAGTTCGTTTTGATACTACTGATATTATTCATGTTACCAATCATTTGCCTGTCTCTGATGTTATTGGTAAGAGTTTTAATGGGCGAGGAACAGAAGATGGAATTCAAGGGTATGTTGAATTTTCTATTACTAATACCGGTTCTCAAAAGACTAAATATGAGATTTTTTCAACAAAACAGGTTGTTTCTGCTGATGAAATAAAAGATAATTATTTGAAATTTTATTTAACGGATGATAAGAATGTGCCAGTGCGTGGATTTGAGCGTCATTTGATTCCTACTTATAACGACTTCCCATGTTTATCTGACAAACCATCTTCTAAACTTTTATATGAAGGAGTTTTAGCTGGTGGGGCAAGCGATCATTTTATACTTCGAATTTGGGTTTCTGATAGTTATACTATTTCTAGTATTTTAGAAGAATTTAAAGTTGATATTGATGTAAGAGTAAAATAGGAGGATGTATGAATAGTAAACAAGAAATATCAAAGAAATTTTGGATCATATTATTATCTGTATGTTTATTTTTAATTATTGTTGTAGCGATAGCATTTGCTGCTTTTTCTAATCGTAAGCCGGTTGTTTTGGAAAAAGAAGAAGATGGAGGAAATGTTGTACTTAATTACTCTAGTGATGTTAGTGGATTGAGACTTTTAAACGCAGTACCTACTACAGATGCAATTGCTATGAAAAAAATGGACGAAGGAGAGTTTTTCGATTTTTCAGTAGATGTTTTATTAAATGAGGCTCCTTCTATAGAGTATGAGATATCTATTAAGAAAGATTTGAATTATTCTACTATTTCTGATGATGATATCCGTATTTATTTAGAACAAGAAAAAAGTGGTACTTATTCGAATGTATTTGGTCCTGATAAATATACAGCGCTTAAACAAGCAAGTAGTTTAGGAACAAAATCTGGAAGTATGGTTTTATTGAAAGTAAAAAGAAAAAAATCTACAACAGATCATTATAGGTTAAGAGTATGGCTTTCTGATAAAAGTTTAGTTACATCTGGTAATTATTCAGTTGAAATTTCTGTTGTTGGAGTAGCCAAATAGAAAGTGTAAAGCACTTTCTTTTTTTTTCGAATTTCTAGTTTTTCCTTTTTTTTGGTATTATAATGATTTTAAATGGAGGATACTATGAGACGAAAAAAACAAAAACCATCTGAAAAAGTAGAATTAGTAACTTATTTGTCTCGTTTTATTTTGAGATCTTTTTTGATTGCTGTTTTATTTACTTTGTCTTTGTTTGGTATTATTATTACCGTTTATTTAGGAGATCTTATATTTAACAGTAATAATGGGAACATTAAAAATCCTTTGTTTGGTGCTTATATTATTGTTTCTCCAAGTATGGTTCCTACTATAAATGTTCAGGATGCTATTGTTATTAAAAGGGTTGATTATGATAAATATAATATAGGGGATATTATTACTTTTTCTTCTTCAGATGTTAATTATGATGGGCTAACGATTACTCATCGTATTGTAAATAAGGAAAATGTTTCTACTCAGAATTCTATATATACTACAAAAGGAGATAATAATCCAGTTGTTGATGCTGCTCGTGTTGCTACAGATTCGATTTATGGAAGAGTTTTATTTAAAATACCTAAAGTTGGTTATTTACAGAATTATTTTTCTAAACCAATTCATTATTTTATATGTTTGTTAATTCCTATTTCTATTTTTTTGATTTATAATGGGTTAAAAATTAATCATGTTTTGCAAAGGAAAGAATAATTATTCTTTCTTTTTTTCATATAGTCCATTATAATAGGTGATGTTGGTGATGTTTATGGAAAAATATAATGTTAAATTTAAAAAGAAATTTGGACAGAATTTTTTAAAAGATATAAACATTGTTAAACGTATTGTTGATATTAGTGGTTTGGATTCTCATTCTTTAGTAATAGAAGTGGGGCCTGGAGGAGCTATTTTAACATGTGAATTAGCTTCTCGAGCTAAAAATGTATTGGCTTATGAAATTGATAGAGAATTAATGGATGAACTATCTAAGAAAATTGCATGTTTTGATAATATTGATGTAGTATTTCAAGATTTTTTAGAGGCTAATTTAAAAATGGATATACAGCATTATTCTTACGATAAATTATTTTTTGTTAGTAATGTTCCTTACTATATAACTACTCCTATTCTTTTAAAGTTGATTCAATCAAAGCTTAAGTTTGAAAAAATTATTATGATGGTTCAAAAAGAAGTTGGGGATCGTTTTAGTACACCACCTGGTAGTCGAGAATATGGTTCTATTACTGTTTTATTAAATTATTTTTTCGATGTAAAAAAAGAATTTTTTGTTTCTCGTAAACAATTTGTTCCCGAACCAAATGTTGATAGTGTTGTTGTTTCATTTAAAGAAAAAGAAAATAAACTAGAGCTTATTGATTTTGCTCATTTTGAGCAGTTGGTTAAGGATAGTTTTCAGTTTAAAAGGAAGACGATTCGTAATAACTTAAAATCTTACAATTTACATATTGTAGAGGAAATCGTCCATGAATATGGGTTTGACTTAAATGTACGAGCTGAAATGCTACCTGTTGATTTTTTTGTTTCTTTATCTAATGCTCTTAAAAAATAGTTTTTTTATTCATTATGTGATGGATTTTATTTGAAATATCTTGACATAAAAATGTTGATTTTTGAAAAATATTATTATAAAATACTGTTATGAAGTGGGTTACGCTTTATGAGGGAGGAATATTCTTATGAAAATTACATCAGTAAATGTACGTAAAATTGAAAAGGAAGGTTCTCGTATGAAGGGAATTGCATCTATTTTAATAGATGATAGTTTTGCAGTACATGATATTAGGATTATTGAAGGAGACAACGGTCTATTTATAGCTATGCCAAGCCGAAAGACAGCTACAGGTGGATATCGTGATATTGCTCATCCAATTAACCCTGAAGTAAGAGCTATGTTCGAGGAAGCTATTCTTGATGCTTATGAAAAAGCAGAAGATGCACCAACAGAAGAAGAGTAAAAGATGCTAATGCATCTTTTTTTGTTTCTTTGATTTTATTGACTCAATGTTTTTCTCTTATTATAATATATTTAATAATAGGTGAGTATATGAAAAAATTGAGTCTTTTTTTGTTTTATTTTTTATTATTAATTTTACCTTTCTCTGTTTTTGCAGAGTCTTGTGATTCAAATATTACAGTTGATTCTGTAAAAGCAATTACTTCAAAGGGTTATGCAAGTGAAAACAGTAAGGCTTCTATTCAAAACCAGAATATTATTCTTAATCCTAATATGAATTTTATAAAGGATAGTATTACCTATAAAATTGTTCTTAAGAATTCTTCTAAACATGATTTGGAGATTAGTAAAAATCTTATAAATAGTAATTCTAAATATGTATCTTATTCCATTGATTATGATGGAGATACCTATATAAAAGCAAATTCTACGAAAGATATTTATGTTAATGTTTATTATCAAGAAGAAGTTCCTTCTAATTTGTTTTTAGAAGATAGATACAAGGATAAACATGAAATTGATTTATTGCTTTCTTCTCCTAATAATCCTTTAACTGGCCATAGAATATTTCTATTAGTTTTTATTATTGTTTTATCTTTTATTATAGGGATACTACTTACTTTATATAAAAAGAGTTCATCTTTCACTATGATTCTTCTATTATTATTTCTTTTCCCTGTTGTTACATATGCTTCTTGTATCATTCATGTAAACATAAAAATATTGGTTGATTTTGAAAAAATTACTGAATTTGATACAGGAAAAGCAGTCAATTATAAAATGGATTATTTATCTGGTTATATTCGAGATATTCAGTTTTTTAAAAGAAGTAATTCTTTACCGGACTCTATTAAAACTATTGTTGATAATCAATTGTTAGAAATGGAAAATGTTAGTGTTACGGATGATGAAGTCGCTAATGAAATATCTAACTTATATACATATAATCTAACAATGTATGATTTTTCTATTAAGGAAGAAGATAATCAAAAGTATTATTGTTATGATCATGAAAACTATTGTTATAGTCGCGATACTATGATGAATTGGTTAGAAGATAGTTATGTTTTTCCAGTTGAAGTGGAATCGAATCATTATAATTATTTATTATATGATCATGAGAAGGAAGACTTCCTTATTTTAGAAGAAGAAGACTTTAAAAAAGTATTTAAAGAGAAATTATTGTTAGATAAAAAGAAAGATTCTTTGAAAAATGTTTTTTCTTCTCCACAGTCTCAATACTTAATCTATGGATGGTATGATGAAAATGAACAAGGTATTTATTATTATTCTAAAAAGAATGATCTGTATTTGAATCAGAACTCTTCTCATTTTTTTGAATATACGAATAACATTAGTGATATTTCTGGAATTAATTCAGTGAATGCTTCCAAAGCTGTGAAATTAAATTCTATGTTTAGTGAAGCAGGCTTTCAATCCGATGCTTTTCATATGGATATCTCTCAATGGAATACTTCTAAAGCACAAGATATGTCCTCTATGTTTGATAATTGTGGGCAGGGTGAATCCTGGAGTATAGGAGATATCAGTCAATGGGATACTTCTAATGTTGTAGATATGTCTGCTATGTTTCATAGTGCTGGTAGTAGAGTATCCCAAATTGATATAGGAGATTTAGGTCAATGGGATACTTCTAATGTAAAGACTATGTTTTCAATGTTTTCTTATTTTGGTTTTTATTCTACCGATTGGAATATAGGAGATATAAGTCGTTGGGATACATCCAATGTAGAAGATATGTCTTATATGTTTTCTTGTGCAGGATATCAAGCAACAACATGGAATGTTGGAAATATCGGGTTGTGGAATACGTCGAATGTAAAAAAAATGGGGGGAATGTTTAGTGGAGCTGCTGAAAAATCTCAATCATGGAATGTCGGAAATATTGGGTTATGGGATACTTCTAATGTAACAATTATGAGTGAGATGTTTTTGGCTGCAGCTTCCAATGCTGATCATATTTCTTTAGATTTGAGTCAATGGAATACTTCTAGTGTGACTCGTATGTCTTATATGTTTAAGAGTTTTGGTTATCAAGCAGGGGATGTATCTTTAGATTTAAATCATTGGGATATGTCTAATGTTCAAACTGTACAAGATATGTTTTTTAATATGGCTTATAATACGGATTCTTTGGTTTTGAATATTTCAAATTGGAATATTGTTGCCAATGAGTTAAATGGTTTTGTGTATAATATGGGATATAATGCTAGAGAAATAGATATTAATATGTCTAATATGACGTTACAAAATGTCACTCATATTAATGGATCATTACTTAGTAATTATGGTAGAAATTCTGATATCCTTTATGTTGCTATGTCTAATTTCAGAGCACCTAATTTGGAAGATGTTTATCAAGCTTTTGCAGGTTTTGGCTATCATGCAACGGATTTTTCTTTAGATGTTTCTAATTGGTATATTCCTAAAGTGTCTTCATTACGAGGTGTTTTTACGGATGCAGGAAAGAATGCAACCACTTGGAGTTTAGGAGATCTTTCTACTTGGGATACTTCTAATGTGACGAATATGTCTTATCTATTTTATGGTGCAGGGGCTAATACTTCTTCTAAATGGTTTGTTGGTGATTTAAGTCAATGGAATACATCAAAAGTAGAAGATATGTCAGGGATGTTTTCTCGGACTGGGAACAATGCCACATCATGGAGTATTGGAGATTTAAGCGGTTGGGATACTAGAAATGTTATGGATATGACTCATATGTTTTCTAGTATTGGAAATGCAAATACTGTTTTTGAAAGTATTGGTACGTTGAATATATATGCTGATGATATCGCTCATATGTTTTATAATAATGCGATTATTAAAGCAACACTTAACCTTTATTCCGACCCAACTGATTATATTGATGTATTTAGAGATGCTGCTACTAGTCCTGACTCTAGTATTGTAGTTAATTATTCTAGTCAGTCTACTAGTATTGATCATTTTCTTCCAACCTATTATTCTAATCCACATATTGTTCGAGGAATTGTGTTAGATTCTTAAAACTTCAGTTTATCTGAAGTTTTTTTACATTTTTTTACAATCTGTTGTCAAATTTGTATCAAATGTTGATTTTATTACGTTTGAGCTTTGTTTTACGTTGTATAATATATTATGTAAAGGTAGGTGAATGTGATGGCTAAAAA
>CACZOQ010000094.1 GCA_902782835.1 uncultured Erysipelotrichaceae bacterium
ACCTAAATCGGTAAAGACAGATTATAAAATGTGTCCTCCAGACTGCACATAAAAAAAAAATAGATCTAAAATGACCAAAATTTTAAAATTGAGGAACCTCAGTTCTTTTTGTCGTTTTTTAATATCATATTTTCTTCCATTTGATATAACGTAGATAAACATATTATATTTTTTATAAATTGACATTTTATTCAGAAATTGTTAGTATATTTAATCAATAAACCCAAGTATTATATTATTTTTATTGAAGGGATGATATTTATGAGTAATCATTCAATGTCTGATATAAACGAAAAGCAGTTAGTTAGAGCATTTGAAGTAGCTAGAATCTTAGGGGGAAATGTACCTGAAGATTATGTTGTTAAAACAGGTCGTATTGATCTTTTAAGTGATTCAGAAAAAAAACAAGACGACTTCATAGTATGTAATGGTAAAACCATTCAAGTTAAGTTTCATCGTAATGATCATTATTATTCTTGGTGGAGTTATTATGATGACGATGTTTCTATTCGTGAAATCTTGATGATTGATTATGCATGTTTAGAGGCAGAATACTATCAATCTGAACATGCAACTGAGACTTCTGGTTTTTTTCTTTATAATGATTGGTGGGGCTCTCCAAAAATTTATTGCAATTTAGATCGTGTATCTATAGATGTAGAAGAAAAGCAACAGTCATTTCCTTTTGATTATTATTATGATTTATTTGTTACTTATATGAAAAGTAAAAAAGATGGTAATGCTTTAGCAAATAATCCAGAAGTAGTGAATACTATTATAGAAATATTTGGAAGTCTTATTCAGAATCATGTTCGTGATTTACAAAGTAATGATCAAAGTTGGAGATTTGAAGTTGAGAAGATGGATATTTTATCTCAATATTATGATAGAATCCGATATGATAAAGAACATTATAAAAAAGCAGTAGAAGAAGCATATGAACAATTAAAAAATGATCTACATCTTTCTGAAGACATTAAAAATGATTCTCTAAAAGAATTAGAATCATTACAGCAGAAATATGGTCATGGAGCAAAATCATAATAAGATTTAGTATTATCTAAGTCTTTTTTTTTAAAATACTAAACTGTTCTTTACATTGATTTTCATTGTTAACACATTCATATTTAAAAGAGTAATTACTGTAAATATTCAAGAAATAACAGGAATTCGAAAATCATTTTATTCATATCCTTTTTCAAAAATTCAATATTATGGAATTGAAACAGCGGGTCTTCTTGATATTGATAGTGAATTAATATTAGGATTTGCAGATGGAATTAAGTTAGTTCTTGATTTTGTCTATAAAGTAAATATTGAAAAGATTTGTTCATTAATATCTAGTTATATTTTATAAAAAAAACATTAACAAATTGTTAATGTTTTTCTTTTCTAATTATGATATGTTCAAAATACTGTTCTTGGAACTCAGTTAAAGCATTTATAGCGTCATCTGAATAATTCTTTTCTTTTGGGACAATTACCAATTTATCATCATTATCATTTGTTCTATGAATAATGGCTATACATTTTCCTTCAAACTCTTCTAGTGGTTCAAATACTCCTAATAAATATGCATCTAATTCTTCTCCATCTCCACTGATTGTATTTGGTACATATCCATAATTTACTGGGTATATAAATCCATGTTTTGGATGTTTAGTTCCAAATGGTCTATCAATTTTTATTGTTAATATTTTTCCCAAATATTCTTTATTTTCCATAGAATCACCTCTGCTTTATTATATCAAAAAAAATGAAACTTAAAAATATCCTTTTTTGATAAAGCTATTATACTTATAATAAAGGTGTTGGTGGAACGTATATTGTTCATCCTGAAACATTGAATCAGAAAAGTATTCAAAATTATAAGACTTCTGTTGAAGAAAATAATATTAACTATTATTTATTATTGTTACTTTAAGTATACCTGCTGGTACAAAAGAATTGGATACTTTAAAAAAAATGTATATAATATAGCTAGAAAGGAGTTACTATTATGAATATCTTTTTACAATTTATTTTCATCTTTTATATGGGATGTACATTAGGATGGATATTAGAATTATTCTATAGACGAATTGCTCATGGTAAATGGATTAATCCAGGTTTTTTAATTGGACCTTATTTACCTATTTATGGTTTTGGTTTAGCAACTTTGACACTTATATTTTTGTTATTTAAAGATAGTAATCTAAATCCTATCATTATTATTCTTTTAATGGGTGTACTCATGACATTAATAGAATTAGTTGGAGGTATCATTGGTCTTAAAAATAATGTTAAACTTTGGGATTATAGTGATCAATGGGGAAACTATAAAGGAATTATTTGTCCATTATTTAGTGCCATTTGGACAGCTATAGGTGCTTTATACTATTTTATTCTTGCTCCTTATGTTATGCATGCATTAGATTGGTTTAGTAAGAATTTAGCATTCTCTTATACACTTGGTTTATTTACAGGATGCATTATTATTGACTTTATTTATTCTGGTAAACTATATTTGAAAATTCGTGAATATGCTAAAAATAATGATATTACAGTTAAATATGAACAATTTAAAATGCATATAAAAGATGCTCAAGCTAAGAGAAAAGAAAAATATTCTTTCTTAAATCCATTTAAGCAATCTAAACCATTAAAAGATTATTTAGTAGATTATAAAAAAGCAAAGTTAGAAAAAAAATAGATAGAAAACTATCTATTTTTTTATACGGATTCTTGATTGATGATATTTCTACTTATTTTCTTTCTACTAATCCAATATAGTACTAGATTTCCTATTACTAAAATGAAGAAAGTAATCATTATAAACTGACTAATTGTAATCATATCATGATTAAATAAATAATATCCTCCTCCACATAGAATTGAAAATAATAGAAGAGAGTATCCCATAGCAATAAAAGTATTATAATTTTCTCTTAAAGAATCTGATTCATCATCCCATATTAGTTTTGGAAATGCTGAATCAATGATTAAACCAATGAATGATACAAAAGAAATACATAATACTATTAATAACAGATATAGGAGTAGTTTCCAAAATGGAAAATGAATCATGATAAAGAATGGTATTACATATAAAACAATTCCTATTAAAGATAGAAGAAAAGATATCATAAATTTTGTTCTCCATTGAAGACCATATTTAAGAGGAATATATTTTATAAATGGAAAGTTTTTTCCTTCTCTTGAAAATGCAGAAGATGCTAGAGAATTGAAAGAGGTAACCATAATAGGAATTCCAATTGTAAATAATAGTATTCTAAAATAAAATGTAGTATCTTCTACTTTTATGGCTTCTCTCATAAATAAAATTGTATAATTTGGTAATGCTGTTTTAAATATCAAAAATATAAAAATTGGCCAAATGAAGACTATGAGAATACAATTCATTAAAAAAGTTGGGGATCTAAAGATCATTTTCAAATCTTTCCAAAAGTATTGAACAACTGGTTTTTTTACTTTGAATTTTTTTATTAAATTATGAGCATTTTTTCTACTATCGGTATCTTTACTCATGATTCCTACTACACTATCATAATAGAATCTTTTTGCCAGTATAATCATGATTCCAAAATAGAAGGCATTTATTAATAATGACAATATCATCTGAAGAAGAGATCCTTCATTTATACTTTTTACAAAGAAATAGACTGGAGGAAATACAAATCTCATTACTTCTAGGAATCTATGATCTCCTGATGCAAAGTTTTCTATATAAGTTTCGAAATCAAATGAGGAGATTTTCCATAATAGAAAAAACACTAATAGTATTAGGGTACTTAATAGTATATATCCTATTTTTTTAATATCGGTACTTTTTAAAAATTTCTTTAAAATATTCATAATGAAAAATAATACTATCGAACAATATATCATAGGAATCATTGGTAAAAATAGTATTCCTATTATTGATAGTAGTAGATAATGACATGGTAAATTTACTGCAAAAACATAAGATAAAACTGCTAGAAACAGAAATATAAATAATATAATATTCTCTACTAGGAAACAACTAGAAAATTTAGAAGCTACTAATATTTCTGGTTTTATGGGAAGTGGAAGAATATTTTCTATATCTTCACTAAAATATAATTCATTTAATAATACATTAAAACCAAATACAAAAGAGAATATGGAAATTAGAAATAATAGAGCTTCAAAACCAGCTTGTGCTACTCCTGCATCATTTAATTTTCTCATTGTATCATATACAAATATTGTATAGATTGTAATCATCGGAAGAAATACAAATAACACTAGTATTCCAATCAAAAGATAGAATAGAAATTTTCCACCTTTCTTATTATGTTTATTGATCTTTAAGGAACGAATAAATAGTTTTGTTAAATCCAAATACTGAATCATTCTTGAATAACCTCCATAAATAATTCATCGAGATCTTTCTTTTTATATTGTCTTCTTAATTCTTCTAACGTTCCATAATAGATTATTTTTCCTTTATTGATAATGGCAATTTTATCACATAGTTTTTCAGCTATTTCTAAAACATGAGTTGAGAAAAATACTGTATTATTTTTATCAGCATGTTCTCTCATCATTTCTTTTAATAAGATAGAACTCTGTGGGTCTAATCCAATTAATGGTTCATCTAATATCCATACTTTTGGATTGTGTACGAGAGCTCCCATTACCATCATTTTTTGTCTTGTTCCGTGAGAATATCCTTGCATTGGTTTATCTAAAACTTCTTCTAAATGAAATTTTTTACTGAGCTCTTTGATTCTTTTTTCTCTCGTTTCTTTTGGAACTTTGTAAATATCTGATAGTAAATGAATATACTCGATTCCGGTTAATCGTAAAAACATATCTGGGCTATCTGCCATATATCCAATCATTTGTTTCGCATCAATTGGATCTTTTACAATATCTTTACCATTAATAATAATCCTTCCTGAATCTGGTTTTAAAATACCTGTCATCATCTTAATTAGCGTGGTTTTTCCGGCTCCATTTAAACCAATAAATCCTATTATTTTTCCTTCTTCTAAATTTAGACTTATATCGTCTATTACAACATTGTCTTTATTAAAGACTTTTGATACGTGTTCTATTTCTATCATATTATTCTCCTATTATAATTCTATTATAATATAATTTTAAAAAAAAAAGAAATATATTGACTGATATTACTTTTATTATTTGTATTTTTTTTAAATCATATGTTATAATCTGTGAAATCGTTTTAGAGGGAGATTTTGTATGTCTAACTGTTTAACAAATGAAGAAGAAGAATATAAAA
>CACZOQ010000095.1 GCA_902782835.1 uncultured Erysipelotrichaceae bacterium
GTATCAATTAACTTAAGTTCTTCTATTTCAACTTTGATTCCTGTTTCTTCAAATAGTTCTCTTACGGCTGCTTGTTCAGGAGTCTCATCAATATCTATATGACCAGCGCTAGATAAGTCCCACTTATTTGGTTCATTTTTTTTATTTGCTGATCTTTTTTGAATCAATAATTTTCCATCTTTATCAATTAAAGCAATAGCACTTATTCCATGACATACACCTTCTTTATGAGCAATTGTCTTATTAATTCTTTTATATGTTTCTTTTCCATCTTCAGTTAATATTTCTACTATTTCATCCATAAACTTATCCTTCTATTTTTTTTCTAAAATCGCGATTGATTCGCAATGGTATGTTCTTGGAAACATATTAAATGGCTTTATGTATTCAATGTTGTATATATCTTTTAAATCTTTTATGTCTCTTGCAAGTGTTATCGGATCACATGATACATATATAATTTTTTTAGGGGCTATTTTCTTTAAATATTCCTTTGTCTTTAAATCGAGTCCTGCTCTTGGGGGATCTACTATTACTAAATCAATATTTTGAAATTGATTAATTCTATTTTCTACTTTGTCACATATGAACTCTATATTTTCTAATTGATTTAGTTCTTTATTTACTATGGCAGATTTTATACTCGATGAATTATTATCAATTCCTATTACTTCTCCAACAAGGTGTTTTATATATATACCAATTGTGCCTGTTCCACAATATAAATCTAATACTTTGTTATAGTTTTTATCTTTTAGATTCATTTCTATTTCATTATATAATTCTTTTGTTAAAGTATTATTGATTTGAAAAAATGAATCCATTTCTTGATAGTATTCTTTATTTCCAATTGTAGTTTTAATTTTATAATCATTTGTTAATAATTTACCATTTATAATTAGAACATCTGTAATATTTTTTAATTCTTCTATTGAATTTACTTCTCCTTCTATTTGAATCATAATAGAAGAATTATCATTTGATGTTTTAATAATTACTTCTTTTATATCTTTGTTTTCTTTATTTAATATAGGAATGATTTCATTAATTTTTTGATTTACTATTAAACATTCTTTAATTGGAATGATTTCATTTGTTTCTTTTTTATATAAACCTAGTTTTTGATCATATCCATGTAATACAATTTTGTTTCTATAATAGTTGCGGTCATTATATACAATGTTTTTTACTAAATCTGGTGACACTTCAGCATATTTCTTTATGATTTCTTTTACTTTTCTTGTTTTAAATTTATTTTCATCATTAAAACACATATGATTCAAATGACATCCACCACAAATAGAAGAATAAGGGCATTCTTCTTCTATACGAAATGGGGATTCTTCTATTATCTGGATTACTCTTGCTTCATAGTACTTAGATTTTTCTTTTTGTATTTCGATATCAACTTTTTCGTTGGGTAGTGCATTTTCTACAAAGCATATTTTACCATTTATATATGTAATGCCTCTTCCTAAATTGTCTAATTTTTCTATCATTACTTCCATAACTGACCTCTTTATTATTATATCATATTTTTATTCTTTTCTATTCCATTAAAAAAAGCAATACTTATGATTGCTTCTCTGTTTCTATTTCGATTGTATTTCCATTTGAATATACGATAATATCTCCCATTTGATCTGTACGATAAATCTTACTTCCTATTTGCTCTAACTTATCTAGTGTTACTTGATGTGGATGATAATACTCATTATCTTTTCCAACTGATATAATTGCATATTCTGGTTTTACTTTTGATAAAAATTGTGCCGATGATGCATCTTTTGATCCGTGATGAGATACTTTTAATACATCACTTTTAATGTCTTTTTCTAGCAATTTTAATTCTACTTCTTTGGTGGCATCTCCTGTTAGAAGAAATGTAGTGTTTTGATATATTATTTTTAATACGATAGAGGTATCGTTTATTTTTTCTTTATTATTATCAATACTTAATATTTTTATTTTTGTATTATTTAAATGATAGATTTCTCCTATTTTTGGAGTTTCAATAATCATATTCTTTTTCTTTAATTCTTTAATGGTTAATTCATAACTTTTATTGTTTACTGATACGTCTGGCATTAAATAATGATCTAGTTCATAATTTCTAATGATGGTGGGCATTGTACCAATATGATCTTCATGGGCATGTGTTCCTATTACATATTTGAATTTTTTTATTCCTAGTTTATCTATTGTATTTAATAATTTATCTTTAAAATCATATCGTCCTGTATCAATTAAAATATATTCATGATTATTAGAAATAATCATGGAGTCTCCTTCATCAATATCTATAAAATATATAAAAAATTCATCCTTAGAAACTATTTCATTTTCTTTATCAATCTTTTTATATAGAGTTGAAGGTTGTTGATAATATATGAAGAAAGAGATTCCTATTATTAGGATTAGGAGAATTGTTTTGATACTATTTTTCATTATCTAATACCTCCTATTGGAGAACTATTTCTTTTGTTTTTGTTACTAAATAAATACGATGTTCAGGAATTGATTTTATATATTCAATTTGATTATTAATACATATTAACGCAGTTCCATCTTCTAGTGCATATACTTCTCTATTATGAATTAATTCTTTTAGTTCTTGATCTTTGATTGGGTTTTTATGAAAATGAGGACATATACTAATATTTTGAATATTAAATCCTTCTATAAACTGATGTTTATCATTTTCTCCTCGTAATATATATGAATCAGAAAAGCCCTCCTTACATAATAGAATTGCTCCAGCAGAAATTCCTACCATTACACAACCTTTTAAATAGGCTTCTTTTAATAGTGGTTCTAAATGATACTGTTTACAATAGTCTATTAGTTTTATAGTATCTCCTCCACCAATGTATAATATATCTGCATTTTTTATTTTATTTTCTACAATATCTGGATTATAAATTAAATTATTCTTTTTTAAATATACTGTTATACAACCTAAATTCTGGTAATTTTTTTTAATTGTATCATAATAGGAATCTGCATAAGAACTGGCTAAACCTATAAATAAAAAGTTGGGATTATTTTTTTCTGTGAGTTGAACAATTGCTTCATCTATTTTTCTTGTTTCATATTGAGTTGTTCCTCTACCTATTTCTCCTCCACCAATTAATACACATTTCTTCATAATACCTCCAGTTTCCAATCATTATACCATTTTATTTTGCCATTTCTTTATTGATCCATTCTATGATGATGGCTTCAATAAACTTGATTTCTCTATCTTGCAGCGGTCTATCTTTTGGTATTTTATACCATTTCTTTAGACATCCTCGGCAACATGTTGCTGTTGCATGTTGGGCAATGAATACTGGATGCCCTTTCATTGGAGTTTGTTTTCCATCTTTTATTGTAGGATAGGGAGCAAGTTTTTGAATTATAAAATCATGACAATGTCTCTCTATTTGAGACATTCCTTTTTTTGTGACATATTCTTTTAATTCTTTTTTTAAATGAAATGAACTTCTAAATTTCGATTGTTCTAATATTTTTAATTTATTTTCTATATATTTTCTTTGTATTTCATTGATTTCCATAATTATTTTCTTTCTACTCGAAACATTTCACTTATAAATGATTTCCATTCTTCTTTTTTGGTATCAGCAATACACTTTATAATCATTTTAATAAAACTATTAATAATCTCTTTCGAACGTTGTTCAATTTCTCTTGATTCATAGATGATATCAAATATTTTTGCTTGATTTTCTTTTATTTCGACTATACTTTTTATGTTTGCTTTCTTTAATATCAAATCTAGATTTTTAATGAATTCTTTTTTATCTTCATCTTTATATTGATCAAACCATTTTTTTATTTCATCATCTAATTCTTTTGATAAAGTACTTAGTTTTGTCTTATGAAAATGAGTACCATCTATTTGCCAATATACTATATTATGAGCTAAAATCCCTTTATTGGTTGATTTTACCACTTTATCTTTATCGTGATTTAAAAATAAACCTACTAAGGAATAGTCTGGTAATATATGAAGATATTTTCTTTTTATTTTGGCATATCTTCTTGATAAAAATTCTTTTTCTAATAAGCCTGGCCCATCTACATTGTATACTTTTTCTATCTTTGAACGAACAATTGAGTTTGCGTACATGGATGATACTAGTGCTAAATTTCCACCTTTCGAATGACCACCTACTATAAGTTTTTTATTTGAAAATGTATAATGTTTATTTAAATATTGAATGGCTTTTTGATGGGAAATTGTTGGAAATTGATAACTCAACATAAAATTTTCTATCCAACCACTAAATAATTGATCTGTACCTTCAAAGGATATATATACGTGATTTTTTTCAAATTCAATTGATATAGCGCCGAACTGTATTTGATCATTTCCTATATATTCATAGTAACGTAGACGACAATCTTTATATCTTTTAGAATCTTTCAAATACTGGAGTAATTTATTTCCCTCTTTGACGGCTATTATTGAATTATCTTTTTGACGATGTAGTCCAACATGAATTTTTCCTACTTCATTTAGAGTTTTTTCTTCATTTCTTGAAAAGATGCCTGTAAAGTCAGCATAAGATAAAAATGAGAATATAACTGCATCTACTTCGTTTAACTTTTTTTCTTTAAACGTATATATACCATAATTATCAATATATTCATAAATGTTCATATCTATATCTCACCATCCTATTATATTATAGCACAATTTTATGATTCTTTTGGGAAACACCATTAAAATATATTATTTTTTCTACGACTTCTTTTATTGTTTTTTTATTATCAGATTCTAACCATTTCATTATATCTTCTCTACAACTACGATTTATGATGATTTTTTTAGCTAGATGTCTACCTAATAATTCGGATAGTATTCCTATGATTTCATTTGTATTTTCTATTAAATATGGTAAGTCCTGACTTTCATCTTCGTAAATCATCGATTCTAATATGTCTTCTACCCAATTAAAGGTTTTTATCTGTCTTTTTAATTCTATTTGTTGAATCTCTTTTACTTCATGATTTGGCCATTCATTTTCTTCTAAAAAAGATATAGCACATTCTATCCAATAATTTCTTAATAGAGAATCTTCTAGTGGAGTTGATTCAGTTTTCTCTTTTTCTAAATATGATACAAGGGCAGAAACTACAGTTATGAAATCATATATATTATGATTCAAAAATATAAAGAGATAACCATCTTTTTCATATGTATAAGATAATTCATTGTCTTCTTTAGAAGATGAATAAAACTGTATTTTTTTCTTTTGTTTTTTATTAATATACGATTCACATAATTTACCTGTTGAATCTATATATATTAAATATTTTTTTATTAATAGATCTATTTGTGATAAATCTACTGGTGAAAAAGGGATCTTTCTTTCTTGATATTGTTCTCTTACTTTTCTGTTTTCTTCTAACAACTCTTCTAAATTATCTTCTGTTACTTCTCCTAGTCTTCTATAATAATTTTGATATACTTTTTTATAAACACTTTCTGTTTGATGTTCATATAAAAACTTTGCTATTTTTCTTTTTTCTGATTTTGTAGGAAATTCTGCAAAATGTAGAAAGTCTTTTTCAGACTCATAGTATAATATAGCAGCTATGGTATATAGATAATTTTTATCAAGTTTATCTGACATTTTTTCATATTGTTTTTTGGTATCATAATGATATAGTAAGATATAATAATACAAACTATCGACGATATGATCTATTTTTTGAAATTGATCTCTTTTTTCGTAGATTTTTTTCCCAAAATCTGACCAATTTTTAGAGAATGAATCAATGGTAGTATAGCCTTTTTCTTTTCCAAATAAACTTATTTTATTTGTAAATACTTCCTTTAATAAAAATGGGTTTTTATCAACCATTTCTAAAATTCTATGGACAGTATTTATTTGATTTGGTGCATAATGAATACGAAAATTTTTATAGTATATTGTTCTCATAATTATCCCCTTTTGAAATGCACTTATTATAACATACAATCTTCTTTTTTTCAATTTTAAAAAGAAAAAAGACAATATGTCTTTATTGATTTTCTATATATTTACAGGCTTCTGTTGCTGCTATAGGTCCATCACTGAATGAGATGCTTCTATTACTCATACTTTTTTTAAAGCTCTTCTAGCATAGATTGCAGCACTCATTTCCGTGGGACCTGCACCAATAATAATGATATCCTACATTTATTCTTCCATCCATTCTTCTAATTCTGATTTTGATAAAAGACCCACATTTCGTTTTATTTCTTTTCCATCTTTTATATATACTAAGCAAGGTATAGAATAAACATTGTATTGTTCTGCCAACTCTTCTTCTTGGTCAATATTGATGGATATAACTTTTATATTTTCCTTTTCTTTGGCTATGTTCTCTATGACTGGGGCTAGCATACGGCATGGTCCACACCAAGCTGCATTAAAATCAATTACAACTGGTTTGTTTGATTGTAATACTTCTTTTTTAAAATTTTCTTTGGTTCCTTCTATGATCATTTTATGACCTCCTAATCATCCTATTGATACTATATCATAGGATGATTGTTGTTGCAATTATTCTTCTTCTAGTTTTCGATAATCTACTTTACCAATCATTGTTTTTGGGAGAGATTCACGATATACAAACTCTTTAGGTATCATATACTTGGCAAGATTTTTCTCACAATATTCTTGAATTTCTTTCTTAATTTTATGATTTGCTTTGTAACTTTCCTTTAATACGATGTATGCTTTTGGGACTTGCATTTTATATGGATGTGGGATACCTACTACACAAGAATTTAAGACTGCTTCATGTTTATTTAAAATTTCTTCTATATGGGATGGAAATACATTATATCCAGAAACAATAATTAGTCGTTTTATTCTTTGAACAAAGAATAATAATCCATCTTCATTGATATAACCCATATCTCCAGTATGGACCCAAATTTTCCCTTTTTTATCTTTTTCTAAGACTTCATTTGTTTCTTGCTCATTATCCAAGTATCCTAGCATAACAGAAGGCCCACTTATTAAGATTTCACCAGCTTTATTTGGTGGTAATTCTTCTCTTGTATCAATATCTATAATTTTTAAATCATTACCAACTAATGGTATCCCGGAACTTCCTAATTGATCTGCTCCTTTGGTTGCAAAAACACATCCACCACTTGTTTCTGTCATTCCATATCCTTGAACAATATTATCTTTATAATTATGTTGTTTTAAGAATTTATTTACTTCTAAATTTTTTTCTTCTGGTAATGTGTCTCCTCCTGATACAACATATTTTACATTGGATAGATCTACATCTTCCATATGTTTATTTTTTATCATAGCTTCAAATAATGTAGGTACTCCAGGAATCACTGTTGGTTTATATTTTGTTATTAGTTTATCAAAACGGGCTGCATCAAATTTTGGAACTAATACTACACAACCACCTGTTCCTAGTGGAAAATGAAGTGTTTCTACTAATCCGAAACAATGAAATAATGGTAAAATACTTAACATTACATCCGTATCATCTAAATCTGGTAATGATACTTGTGCTTGTCCTACTACAACATTTATATTACCATTTGAAAGAAGAATATTTTTGGGTGTACCTGTTGTTCCCCCACTATGAAGAATTACTGCTGGTTGATCTTTTGTTGTTTTCACTAAGACTTGACTATTATAATTATATCCTTTATTTAAAAATGTATTCCAACGAATAAATTTTTCACTATTTTTTGGCATTTCTACTTTTCTATCTTCTAATAAATAGTAACCAATTCCCATTAGCTTAGGCATAGAGTCTCTTGCTGATACAATGACCGTTTTATAGACTTTTGTATCTTCTATAATATTTTTAATATTTTTATATGTTAAATTTATTGCTACTAACATAACGCTATTGGTTGATTGCAAAGAATACTTGATCTCTTCTTCCGCTGATAAAGGATGAATCATATTTGCAATGGCACCAATTTTACTAATTGCATAAAATGAGATGACTGCTTCTGGAGTATTAGCCATACAAACACTAACTACATCTCCCTCTCTTATTCCTTGACTTCGCATTGCCTTTGCACATAGATCAATTTGAGCAAATAATTCACGATATGTCATCTTATGATTAAAATAGTTAATTGCAATATTTTCTAGATGATTATAATTTCTTTCATATATAAACTCATATAATGAAACATTTGGTACTTCTATATTTCTTTTATCTTTTGGATAAAACTTATCCCATAAATGCTTCTCTGGTTTAATTTTGTTTTTTATTTTTTCAATAATATTCATAAATCCTCCATTTTTATACATCTGTTGCATAATATACATTTGTATTATATAATTTCATTATTACTAGATTCAAGACACAATTTTTTACGTCTTGTTAGTTTTTAAACATATATAGTAACATTTGTTTAATAAAGGAGTTTATATGGATCGTAGAGTTAAATATACAAAGAAAGTTATTCAAGAGAGTTTTTTAGATTTATTGGAAAAAAAAGATATTACTAAGGTTACTGTAATGGAGCTTTGTCATTTAGCAGATATTAATCGAGCAACTTTTTACCGATATTATGTAGATATTTTTGATTTGTTAGAAAAAATGGAGGATGAATTTGTTGTAGAATATCAAAATACATATAAAGATTTTAATTATACGGATAATCGATTATATGATTATGTACTTTCTTTATTACAAACTTGTCAGTCTAAAAAGAGATTTGTTAAAGTTTTATTTCAAACTAAGAGTGGGATGACCTTTTTAAATCGATTATTAGATGATGCTTATATTCGTTGTAAAGAAAAATGGGAACATGATTTACCGGATATTGAAAGTGATTTAGAGGAATATGCTACAGTATATTTATTTAATGGTACTTTGGGAATTGTAAACTATTGGATTCAAAATGATTTTGATAAGGGGATTGAGGAAATAGCAGATATGGTTATATCTTTGAGTTATTATGGAGTGAATCGCTTTATTTATCAAAAATAAAAAAGCTTATTGTTAAGCTTTTTTATATGACAAAGAAATAGATAAAGAAATAATGGAGAATACTTCCTGCTAGAATAAAAAAGTGAAATACTGAATGAAAATATCGATGTTTCTTTCCTATAGCATATAGTAGAGCTCCAATTGTATAAATAATTCCTCCACCAATTAATAAGATTATTCCTTCTGTTGTTGTTGAGGCAATTAATTGTTTAATAATCACTAAAGATGACCAACCTACTATTAAATTTCCTGCTAAACAAATTTTTTGATATTTATCAACATTTATGGAATTCAATACAATAGCAATAATGGTTACTGTCCAAACTAAAGAAAAAACAATCCAACCTAATGCACCTTTCATTAGACAAAGACAAATGGGAGTATATGTGCCTGCTACCATTAATAACACATTCGAGTGGTCTAGATTTCTTAGCACTGCCTTTCCTTTTACTTTTGGACTTAATGCATGGTAGATACATGATATTACATACATATTTATTAGAATAATTGAATATAAAATACTTGTAATTATACCTAAGATACTATGTGCTTGTATTATTAGCAAAACTAGCCCTGCTATTCCTAATCCAGCTCCAATTCCATGACTAATAGAATTTATTATTTCTTCCCCTAAAGTATATTTATTTATTGTTTTTGACATGATAACCCTTCCAATCTTTATGTTAAATCAACTAAATGTACAGCTCCCCAACCTGGGTATCCATGGAGTGATGTGGTTGTTTCATTTCTATTAAATGTCCATTTATGATTACGATTTCCTGTAAAACCACTGCCCCCATCATAGGCAGTAATTACACCTGTTTTATAATTTATTTCTCCAATAAATGCAACATGACCCCAAGAACTCCATGTGTTTGGATCACTACTATCTACTCCATTTTTAAAGAAATGAATAATATCACCTATCTGTAAATCTTTAAAGTCACTGACAATTTTATTCTTTTTATCTGCTGCCATTCTTTGAAATTCAGAGGATAGGTATGGCCTTTCTTTGGTTCCAAGTAAATTTGCTTTTGTATAGACCATATCTACGGAATTATTACAGTTAGTAGTCATATTATTTCCTTGAATTCCACTATCAAAGGAAGCTCCTGGAAAGGTCCCATGATATAGATACATCATTTGTCCTGGGTAAAATGCGTAAGCTGCACCTGTCGGTAGTTCTATTTTTCTGTGCTCTGCTTTGGCTTTTTCATAGTCTTCCATTTGAATACAAGAACCACCCCATTTGCAATACTTTATGTCTTCTAATTTCATACCACCTACTCCATTATAGTAGTCAAATCCAACAATATACATATATCCAAATACATATTCTGCTATTTTTTGAAATTCATATGCTTTATTCACTTTAACTGGTTTTTCAAAATACTCTGCAAAGTAACCTCCAAGATCATTCATATAACCTTGGATTCCTCCATGAGATGATAATACACTTTGATAATCACTCATTGTGAAGTCTTGAAAGTGATTTTCTACAATATGAATCGTATCACAAGAAAACTGTGCATGGATAATATTACTTTTACATGAAAAATCTAGTTGTTTTACATATCCTTTTTCATAAGTATTAATTTTTGTTTTGGTTGATTCATCTTTATCACTCATATATGTAGTTGCTATACCGGTTTTGCTGGCATTTTTATAGCAACTACTAATAGAAGTATTCTCTCCTAATGCTGCCATAACTACATTTACAAATACAGGGATCATAAATATTATGATTAAGGCTTTTATTGCATTTACAATTTTTTTTGTGTTCTTTTTGTCATCAGGATTTTTCATTGATTTCGTA
>CACZOQ010000096.1 GCA_902782835.1 uncultured Erysipelotrichaceae bacterium
TAATTCTCTTAAGGCTGCTTCTTCATACGTTTCATTGGCTTCTTTATATCCTGCCGGTAAGGCAATTCCTACTGTTTTTTCGGTAAATACTCTAGGTTGGATGGTAATGACTGTAGTGTTTTGTTTGGTAATAGGTAAAATTACGACAGCCGATCCAGCTTTTCCATTCTTTTTTAATTGATCCCGTGATATCGTTTTTCCATTTTTTAAATGACATTGAACGGTTTCAATGGATAAAAAAGCATTTTTTGATTCTTTTGGTTCTTTTTTTACTGTAGTCATTTCTTCTATATAAGAATGAATTGTTTCTATTACTTCTTTTCTCATAATGATCCTTTCTAGTGATTTTGTTGACTAGCAAATTCTTCTATTAACTGTTGTTTTAGATTTCTTAATTCATCACTTAAATCTACATAATATCCATGTGGTTTTTTAATTCTAGTTACTTCTGGATAAAGACTTTCAAATTCTTTTTGGCAATAAATTTGTTTTTCTTTTAAACTAGGTTCTTTATAAACCAGTTTTCCATTTCGAAAAATTGGTACTTGTAATTCTCTTACTTCATAATTGGTTAAATGAGTTTGTTTCCATGTTTCAGTTGGATGTACTAATGTGTATTCTTTAGAAGGAATCCTTTCATGTGCTAGGGAAATAACATCTCCTAAGGCATAACCTGTTTTCTTATCATAGAAACGATAGACCTTTTTATATCCTGGATTGGTCATTTTTATCATATCATTGCTTACTTTCATTTTAGGAATGATTGATCCATTTTCTATGGTTGCTACTAATTTATATACACCACCTATTCTTTCTTTAGATGCTGCAATATTATCTCCTACTCCAAGGGAGTCAATACAAGCTCCTTGTTCTAATAAATCACGAATGGTATATTCGTCTAAACTATTGCTTAAGCAAATGGTTGCTTTCTGATAACCAGCTTGATCAAGCAGTTTTCTAGCTTCTTTCGATAAATAAGCTAAATCTCCTGAATCAATTCGAATTCCTTTGAATGGATAACCATTTGGTTTTAAATAATCATTGGCAACACGAATTGCATTCGGAATTCCACTTCGTAACGTATCAAAAGTGTCTACTAAGAATACACAATTATCAGGATTAGCTTTGGCATATCCTAAAAATGCATCATATTCACTATTGGCTTCGGTTACTAAAGAATGAGCCATCGTCCCTAAAACAGGGATCCTATACTTCATTCCGGCATATGTGTTACTAGTTCCACAACATCCTGCAATATACGCATATTTACTTGCTTCTATTGAAGAATCTATTCCTCTTGCTCTTCTAGCGCCAAATTCCATCACCGGTATATTCTTAGCTTCATTTGTGATTCTTTTGGTTGCTGTTAGTACTAGGGAAGCATGATTAAAGCAAGCTAGTAATGCTGTTTCTAAAATTTGTGCCGTTACTGCATCTGCCTTTACAGTAATAATTGGTTCATTTGGGAAAACTACTGTTCCATCTGGTACAGCATAAATATCTCCTTTAAACGTAAGATGTTTCAAATACTCTAAAAACTCTTCCTTAAACTTTCCTAAACTTTTTAGATATTCTATTTCTTTATCCGTAAATTGAAAGTTTTGAATATAATGGATGATTTCTTCTAATCCGCCACTAATCGTATATCCACCTTCAAATGGATTATTGCGAAAGAAAATATCAAAGTAAAATTCTTTTTCTTTTTTTCCTTCTTCAAAATAAGTTTGAGCCATTGTTAATTCATAAAAATCAGTTACTAAAGTTTTATTATCCATTTAATCACCTTCTATTTCCTTTTCTATCCATTCTATACCTTGTTGTTTCATTAATAATTTTGTTGCATCTACAAAATCTTTACGATTTTCTTCTGCAAATGTAGCAATAGCGTCTTCATAAACCATAATCTTATGTTGACGATTCCATTGATCTAGATAATTAGCTAAGGCCATACTGCCATTTAAAACACATATGTCTGTGCAGCAACCAATAATTTCAAATTCTGTTATGGTTGGTTGGGATTCTATTAATAATCGAAAATCAGGAGCTTCCATAAAACTGGTTGAGTTTTTTTCAATACTGATTGTATCTTCCTCATTTTCATATTCTTTTAAGGCAGCTACTAGTTCTGCTTCAGAAGTATTTTTTAGGCTATGAGGTTGATTTCCATAACGAATAAATTCTGTAGACTCTAAAGTATGAGCATCTTTTATAAAAATGATTAATTTTCCCTTTTCTTTCGCTTCTTTGATTAATTCTATCTGTCTTGGAATAATTCTTGCTATTGCTTCATCATGAAGCATTCCTTCATATACAAAAGCATTAATCATATCTACTACGATTAAACAACTTGTATATGCTCTTAAACTTCTAATTCTTTCTTGTATATTCATATTCTTTCCTACTTTCATTTCAATTTTACTATATCATATTCTGTTTGATTTGTTTATTGATTTTTTCATCATCTCATCTTTCTTATTAACATTTTGTTAATAACTATACTTGTTAGTAACATTTTATTAATAACAATTTATTTTGTCAAGAAAAAAATAAAAGTTTGTCTTTTATTTTTTTATATTCTCCGAATTTGTTTCGTCGATTTAATATGATTTCCTATAATATCAGATACATCTGATATAGTAATAAATGCACTTTCATCCATTTCTTCGGCAATATGTTTTAATTCATATATTTCCATTCTTGTAATGACACAGTATAGAACTTCTTTTTCCCCGCTGATTAAACCTTTTCCTTTTAAGGAAGTTGTTGTTCTACCTAATCGTTTATAGATTTCTTTGGACATACTAGAGCTTTTTTCTGTTATAATCATGGCAGCTTTTGCTTGCTCTAATCCTTCTGATACAAAGTCAATTACTTTGAACGTTATAAAATATGTTAATAATGAATACATTGCTCGATCAAAACCAAAGATAAATCCAGCAATTGTATAAATGACTAAGTTAAAGATTAATACGACTTGTCCTACACTTAAATCTATTTTTTTATTCACTACAATAGCTACACTTTCTGTACCGTCAACACAACCACCACAGCGAATTACGATTCCTACTCCTATTCCTAAAATAGCTCCTCCAAATACGGTGGCAAGTAATATTTCTTCTGTAAATGGTTGAAAGTGTTCAAAGTATGATAGAAATAGAGCAAAACTTAGCATAGAGTAGATTGTTCTTAATAAAAATCTTTTTCCTAAATTTTTATAGCCAATATATATAAATGGTATATTTAATACAATGACTAATAAACCAAGAGGAATACGGAATAATTTATAAATAATAATAGAAATCCCGGTAACTCCTCCATCTAAAATGGTATTAGGAATTAAAAACAATTCTAGGGCTGCAGCAGCAATGATGGTTCCTATTGTTAATAATATCATATTCATTACATTTTTAGACATTCTACTTTTTACCTTTTCCATATTAACCTCCTATGTCTTTATAAGTACATTTGCAGTAGATAAATTGCTACTTCCACCATTTGTTATTACCCAGTTTTGAGCAGCACTATCCTTTACATAAATCGTTGTTGAAGATAAAGCATTGGATAGAAACCCAGAACCCTCTGTTACATTGCTAAAATCAAAATTAGATAAATCAAGAACTAAATTTGCGTTCGATAAACCTATGGAATTAAACATTCCTATGTTTCCAGTACCCATATAAGTATTAACGGTGATAGCACCGTTCATTTTTGTTACATTCGATGTTGTAAATAAACTACCTAAATTAAGAGTAAAGTTGGGGTTCGAATAACCTACATATGCAAACATTGCTCCCATGTCTTCTACATTGCTTGTATTAAACTTAGTTCCTAAATCTAACGTAAAATTTGGATTACTATAACCGGCATTTGCAAACATAGCTTGCATCATAGTTACTTTCGAAGTATCAAATTGATTACCTAAGTTCAAGGTATATACACTACTCATTTTACCAGCTCCATCAAACATCCTAACCATGCTAGTTACATTACTCGTATCAAAATGGTTTCCAAGGTTAAGGGTAAACAAAGGACTGTTATTGCCAGCTAAAGTAAACATAGAATTCATATTTGTTACTTTACTTGTGTCAAATTTATTACCTAAGTCAAGGGTAAATACATTACTATTAAGTCCAGCATATTCGAACATGCTATCCATAGTTGTCACATTGCTTGTATCAAAGTTATTTCCTAAATTAAGAGTAAACACACTGCAATCTTGTCCAACAGATGCAAACATACTTTCCATAGTTGTCACATTTTTGGTATCAAATTGATTCCCTAAATTTAGCGTGAAAGCTTCGCTAGAAATGCCAGCTCCACAAAACATATATCCCATATCCGTCACGTTACTAGTATTAAATTGATTTCCGAGATTTAAAGTAAAGGAAGGACTATTGTCACCAACATGATAAAACATCATTCTCATATCTGTTACTTTACTTGTGTCAAAATGATTTCCTAGATTCAAAGTGAAGTTTGATCCATTCTTTCCTGTTTCTCTAAACATCATCCTCATACTAGTAACATTACTCGTATCAAAATGTTCTCCTAAATTCAAAGTAAATAATTGACAATTTCTTCCAGTATTATAGAACATATAATTCATATTCGTAACATTACTTGTTTCGAAGTTGGTTCCCAAATTCAATATAAATTCAGAACTGTTGTATCCAGTAGATTCAAACATATTACTCATATCTGTAACATTACTCGTATCAAAGTTATCCCCTAAATCTAAAGTAAAAACATTACTATTATAACCAGTTAGAAAAAACATTTCGTACATTGTCTCAACTCTTGATGTGTCTAAATTATCGATTCCTATAATAGCATCAACACCCCTTAAGTTAGAAAAAAGATAAGAACTATCTTCATTCGCATATAAATGACCATTCCCTTGAATATACAAATCATACATCGTATTATCATCTTGGTTGGTTGTAATATAAGCCATTACATTACCATCCTGATTCTGACTATAATCCCAGCTTTCTATCACATTATCAGGTTCTTTGATTGTTTTCGATAGAGTAATTGTTTTAATTTTATTTCGATAAGCATCACTTCTAAAAGCATTTTTATCGGTAGTACTATATATTATTCTGATAACAGAATTTTCAGGATCATAAGGAGTAGAATCTTGTACATAATGAATAGTAACAGATATTTCAAAGCTTTGGTCTGTATTAGGATAAAGTGTTAAATCATCTAACTCTTTATATGCAAATACTACTTGGAGTGTTTCTTGATCTCCAGCAAGTAATGGATCTCCTACTTGTAGTGGATTACCGTTCACATAATTTACTTGATAATTAAAATAGTTTTGTTGCTCAGTAGTAAGAACTGGTAAAATTTCAAAGGAATCGATTTTTGCATTCATGGTACCTTCATTTACTACATCAACATTAAATTCATAAAAGTCGCCTGGATTATCTAGTGTAGCTTCAAAAGATACAGTCGTATCGTTTGTAATCGTTGCTTCTGTTGTCGGAGTAACACTGCCCTCTTTTACTTGGATATTTGCAAAATGAATATCCCAACTTGCTTTTTTAAATTGAGAGGTTCCATCAATTTGAAGAGTTGTATTTAAATATGCGTATCCTAAACTTATACTTAAAACCACAACAAAAAGGAATAAGCTAAAAAAGCCCTTCTTAGGATTATAACGAAATTTTCTTTTCAATCGTTTCCAAGTATTCATAGTATCTCCTCTAGTATCTCTTATAAAGATTATAAATGATTTATGCTAGTACTTAAAGGATACTTTGTTTTCTTTTTGTAAAGTTTACAAATAAAAAAGACTTATTGCTAAGTCTTAATTAGTACGTTGGATGTTGTTAGATTACTACTACCACCATGGCTAATAACCCAATTCTGAGCATCACTATCTTTTACATAAATTGTTGTTGTAGATTTAGCAGAACCA
>CACZOQ010000097.1 GCA_902782835.1 uncultured Erysipelotrichaceae bacterium
AACGAGGTTCAAGGGGTTTGGGGCGCTGCCTCAACAAGCAAAAATGCAAAATGTAAGCATTTTGCACTGCTTGCGATAATGTTACGACAACACTTTGTGAACAAATGTTCTGGATGTGAGTCCTGATTGTGGGACAGCTGATTCATTATAATGGTTTATAATAGTATTACTATAGTGAAAGTTAAGGGGCTACAGTTGAGTTGTAGCTCACTATATGAACATACTGTAAATAAACCCTAAATTTTGCGTTAATTTGCTTTGAGGTTGCAAACTTTTTGTGTTGAAGGTGGTATAATTGTTTTGTTGGATTGAAGTTTTTGTGTTAAAAACGGAGGAACAATTATGCAGATATCTTATAACAAGCTTTGGAAACTATTGATTGATAAAAATATGAATAAAACTGAGTTACGAGATCAGGTGCATATGAGCAGCAGTACGATGGCAAAACTTTCTAAAAATCAGGAAGTTACGCTAGATGTTTTAATGAGAATTTGCGAGACTCTTGATTGCAAAATAGAAGATGTAATTGAGTTTGTCTGACAAGGATGATCCTTTTTGTTATTTCGATTATTCGAATCCATTTCAAATACCAAGTATGATTTTATTTAGAGAAGTCGAGAAAGGTTTATTACTATGGCTATAATGGTTGATAAAAAATCTGAATACAAGGGTGAAGGAAAAGTTTGGGATAGTTTCTCGGAAAAACTTCCAGATTCTTTTGTTATATATAACCAAAGAGAAATTAACGGAAGAGAATATGATTTCTGTATTATGTCTGAGAATATGGGCATTATTGTTGTGGAGGTTAAGGGTTGGCTTTCAGACAAGATAATAGTAAATGGAATTGATGAAATTGATGTTGAGGGATATGATAAACCACAAACTTCGCCCAAAAAACAAGCTCGTGCTTATAGATTTGCGATTCTTAATAAAATAAGTGAAAAGTATAATATTAGTCCTTTGGTTTTGGATATGGTATGCTATCCGTTTATTAGTGAACAAGATTACAGAGACTGCCACTTGGATATTATTTCAGAACCGGAATATACAATTTTTAAAGAGGATCTTGAGGACAAAGAGTTACTTAACAATAAATTAATTGGGGTTTTCCAAAAAAATAATGTTATTCCGCATTCTGATTTTACATATGATTTAATGATAAGAATCCGAAAAAGTCTTGAACCAAATCTTAAAGAAGAGGTTGAAGATAATAGGATTTTGCCTTATTCAAAATTGTATATATATCCTAGTGGAGTTGCTGAAAATGAAATAAATGAATTGGTTTTGACATATTTCTGTGGTGTTAAAAGTGTTATTTTCGTAAAAGATTTGAAGGATTATGAGCGTATTATTCAAGCCCTACTAGAAGAATTGAAGAATCATAATGTTTCATACAAAAAGAATAATTTATATGTCGGTTGCATAGATGGCGAATCCGATAGAAAAGATTCAGATTGTTTTAGAATTTTTAATTTTGAATTGTATAAAGTTAATGATTTAAATGAATTTTGTAACGAGAGCATTCAAGTTAGAGAAGGCGTGATGGACTCGAATATACATGATATTTTGTTGAGATTATCAGACTCCACTTCTTTTAACATTCAGCAATTTGACATAGAACATGCCACAACTGAAAAGGATATATTGGTTGAAGCCGGTGCTGGAACCGGAAAAACTTTTTCTATGGTTTCTAGAATTGCTTATCTGTGCAATAAGGAAGAAAACCCTGTTTCAAATATTGCGGAAGAAATAGCTATGGTTACATTCACAAATGATGCTGCAACGAATATGAAAAAGAGATTGAAGCAAATGTTTGTAAACTATTTTGTATTAACCGGAAAAGAAAAGTATTTGAAATTTGTTGAGGATGTTGATCGCTCTTATATATCTACTATTCATAAATTTGCGATAGGAATTATGAGAAATGAATCATTATATACAGGACTTGGAACAAATTTCAGAATAACTGAAAATGAGTACAAACGCGGGAAGGCATATGATTTATATCTTGGAGCATATTTAGAAGAAAAAGAAACGGAAAACTCTAATTTTGTTAATGAGATACCCGTTCCGATTTATGAATTGAAGAAAAAGTTAATGGCAGTAGCTGATAAACTGTTTGCAAAGAGTGTTAATTATTCTCAGATTAAAAAATCTGAAATGGGGGTAACGGTAGATAATAATATTCCATATTTTAATGAATTATTGCTTCAAGTAGTTTTCCCTGCAGAAACGCTATATAGTGAATCATTAAGAAATTCTAATGATATAGATTTGAAGGAAAGTTTGATTGAATTGGGAAAGGTTTTGTCTGCTGATTTTGACGTAATCGAAGATTTGCGTTTGAGATTTTTATTTATTGATGAGTTCCAGGATACAGATGATGTACAAATAGAAATATTCCAGAAGCTTCAGAAATGTATTAATGCTGACTGCCGTTTATTTGTTGTAGGAGATCTAAAACAAAGTATTTATCGTTTTAGAGGAGCAAAACTTAACGCTTTCCAAAAGTTACAGAATGGTAAAACGATGGATTGGAGTCATCACAGGTTGAATCGAAATTATCGAACTGACGGAAGATTACTTGAATTATTTGATGAAGTTTTTGTTGAAATGGGAGATAAGGACATTCTACCATACAAGAAATCTGAAGATTGTCTTAAAAGTGATGTTGTTTCTGATGCTGATGAAAGCAACCTTTTTGTTGAATTGCCATGTCATGGAAAAGACGAGGAGGCACTTTTAGATCTTTTAAATAATACGGTTCTTCATGAGATTGAAAAGATTAAAAACTTGATGAGTAATAAAAAACTATCAAAAGAGGAAAGGACAATAGCTATTCTAGTCAGAAGCAATTGGCAGGTTGATAGAATTTTAAAAGCCGCTGCAAAAAAAGATATTAATGTTGAAATAAGTTCGGGCGGTGATTTGTTCCAACTTCCTTCATCATTAGACTTATATAAATTGGTTTTGGCACTAATTCATAGTACTAGTCCTGTTCATTTAGTGAGTTTTATTGAATCAAATTATACAGATTTGAAATTAGATTATCAGAAATTAAGAGGAATGAACGAGTCCGAAAAAATAAATGCTTTGTTAGGAGTTTTAGACGAGTTCTTTAAAAGACGCATGGGGGTTTCGTGGCAGGAATTGCTTGAAGAAGTTTATTCACAACCTATTTTGTATGTGCTGAAAAGGATTGTTGATGCGTTGAAACCTTGGGAAAACTACTCAAGATTACCGGATAAAAAAAGGCTTTATATTGCTAATTATGAGTTTCTAATTGAAAAAATGATTTCGTTTGCTCGTATAGACACTTTGACATTAAATCAGGTTTCAGAGTATTTAAGCATCAATATTTTGACAGGGCAGCAACAGTTGGCAAGAACTGCAGATGTTGATGATGAAGGAATACATGTTATATGCACGACAGTTCATAAATCAAAAGGTTTGGAATATGGTACTGTGATTTTACCATATACTTTTGAAGAACTATACGAAATAAAACGAGTTAAACTAGACGCAACTTATAACGATAATAATCTTTCATATACTGTTTTATTTGATAATGGCGTTAGAGAACGTAATTCGAATTTTAATGAGAACAAGGAAGTTAAGGAACAGATTGAAGAGGAAGCTCGTATATTATATGTTGCGTTAACCAGAACGATTAGGAATTGTATATGGATAAATAATATTGATAGCAATTCACAAATTAGCTGGGCTAAGATGCTGGAGGGATAATATGTCGATAACAGTATATACATATAAGGATCCGTATAGATTAAAAGATAATAAGCCATTATGGAAAGAAATATCTGCTTGTCCATATTTTTGTGTTGCACAGACTCTTGTTAATGGATTAAAGGCAGTTTATGGTGACAGTTTTAAAATCGGACGTGTTACAACAGTAAAAAATTTGACAGATTCTCTTTATGATAAGTGGGTTGGAACAACCTGTGCCGTTAAACAACATGCTGATTTGGATAATATTGTTGTCGGATTTAAAGAAAATCAGAATTTATCGTCAAGTGAACTGGAAAATGTTAAAAAATCATTTTTGTTTAATAGAGATGAAGTGTTTTCAAGTATAAGGACTATGTTCGAATTGAGAATAAATCCAGAAAGCATTGTGGATGAGTATTTGACTCCGGAACAGCGATTTATAGTTGAAATATATAACTTGATTATTAATTCGAATATGTCTAAGGATTTTTGTCTTAAACAAGGATTTACAGAGGACGAAATAAATGATGCAATTTTGAAAGCTATGAACACTGCAAAGAACAATGCCAATGCAGATTATGAGATTAGTTATGACAATATGGATACTATTGTTATTCATGGCGTTCATCAGTTTTCTCCTTTAATGCTTAGAACTATAGAAGAAATTTCTCAATACAAAAAAGTAATTTTGCTAATAAATTATCAGGAGCAATATAAAAATATTTATCAAACTTGGATAGATATCTACTCTGCGTTTGATTGTGAAATAAAAAACTTTGATGGAATTGAATTTATCCCATCTGACAAATCTTCTATTAGTTATGATGGTAATATTCTTGCTCAGAATATGGGTAAATTGCTGAACGGACAGAAAGACGAAATCATATTAAAAGATCCGTATGAGATAACGGAATTTGATAACATGACAGAGTTTGCAAGCTATGTTGCAAAGGTTTTCGAGGATGCTTCGAAAAAAAGTCCAGAGCATCCTATGTCTGCTATGCGAGAGCAGATATATGCGGCAGATAGTTCTGTGAATGATATTTTGAAAGTTTATTTTCCAGAGCAATTCGGGGAAAGACAATTTTTGAATTATCCTTTAGGACATTTTTTCATTGCAGTAGCCAATATGTGGGATGCTGAAACTAATGGAATAATTATTTCAGATATTAATGATATCAAAGAGTGTTTAGGAGCTGGCATTCTATCTGAACAGAAGACGGGAAGACTAGTTTCTACGTTTGGGAAAATAGAGAGCTTGTTTGATGGATGCGTATCAATTGATGATATGCTTTCTAGAATTAAAAAGGTTAAAAAGAATAAGAAGTTTTTATCTGACGAAAAGAGAACAGAAGCACTAGAACATGTTTCATATTATTCAGTTTCGCCGGAAGAGATTAAAGAACTAGAAGATGCCCTTAATGATCTAGAGGAATTGGCTTCGTTTTTCTATGAGGATTTTGAGAAAAGGCCAAGTAATTTTAAGAGTTTTTATAAGAAATTAAAACAATATTTACAAGAAGAAATATTAGAAGATCGTGAATTGTCAGATGAATTTACGGATATTATAAGCAGAGTATTATCGAGATTAGACGAAGTAGAGAATATTGATGCATCAGCTTCTTTTGAATGCTTGAAATCGACAATGTCGATATATCTTGTTCAAGAAACAAAACCGGGGAAGAGCGCAAACTGGATAGTACGTTCTTTTGAACAGATTGATGGTGATGTTTTGAGAACACTAAACGAAAAAGAAACTAGCATATTGCATTTTGCTTGTTTAACAGATGAAGACATAGATTCTGTCAAACAAAAAGAGTTTTCATGGCCTTTGAATAGTAGTTTTTTTGAGGTGGCACAAAATCCAGTAGATTGGAAATATCAGGTATATGTAAAAGCAAGAAAAGAATATAAGAATTTTAAGAGATATGCTTTGATTTTTGGACTGGAATTTAATAGGGGCAAGTATAAATTAAGTTATGTAAAAAGAGATGGTGATTTAGAAAGAGAACCATATTATCTTTTAAAACTTTTGGGGATTAAAAAGGGACGTGAAGTAGATAAAAGAATAAACAGTAGGTTAGAACCCGTTTCTGATATTAATATTATTGGAGGAGCGTCCGGAAAATATGATTGTTATGATTATTACAGATATAAGATATGTCGAAGGAGATTTTTGTTTGAGAGCCTTGTAGAAGGCAATACCATTTATAAGGATAATTTTTTGCTTGCAAAATACTTTGAAATATGGTTGGAAAATGAAACCAAAGAGAGTATGCAAGGACTTCCTTGTAGTGAGATTATTCTTTCAGAAAAAATAAAAGAATTATATGACGAACTGAAAAAATATTTTCCTTTTGCGATGGACGTTAACAGAATAGACATAATAAATAATGTTAGAAATAGATTGAATACTGGAAAAGCATTTCCTGTTTTGACACAAGAAGACCGAAAGTTCATGATGATTCGTGAATTGTTTATTTATAAGCAATTAAAGAATCCAAAGAAATATAACCAGGATGTATTAAAAGATATATTCATCGATGTAAAACAGGAAAAGATTGATGAAGTACTGTCGGAAGATGCTTTGAGTGAAAAAGGATTTTCGTTTAACACAAATCTTTGGTGCAAATACTGTTCAAATAGAGAAATATGTTTGGATTACTATGCTCATATTGAATAATAGGGGGGTACATTAATGTTAAAAGAAAAAATGTATGTTAGATGCCCGGCTGATAAGGATAGTTATAACGAACCTCGAGTTTTTGTTTGCGGTCAAATTACAAAAGTAGATGAATTTGAAAAGACGGTATCGGTTAAAATTAACGATCCTTTTGGTTATTTGATGTTTTTTGAAGATTTACCTAAAGGTGTAATAAAGTTACCTATTGGTAGCGTAGATAGATGTACATTTTTTATAGGTTCTATTGTTGTTGTAAAGGGCAAGTTTTGTACTGTTTTATCATGCAAAAAAGTAAAAGATGATTTCTTTAATTATTATGTTCAGAATAATGAGGATAAATCGATTCTAAAAGTGTCAGAATCTGAGGTAATAGCATCGTTTAATAATGGCCAAATTGATCCCAGCGTTCAACTTAGACGGTATGAATTCCAAAATCCTGCGTGGTATTTTGGAAGATCTATTGTAGCCAAAAGCATGAATATTCTTGAAAATTCAATTTATGGTTTCAAAGAACTGGCAGGTTCGAAGATATACCTGATGCCTCATCAGGTGAATACAATTATGCGCTGCCTTCAGACAACGCCATGTCGATATATGCTGGCAGATGAAGTCGGAATGGGCAAAACAATTGAGGCTATTTCTATTTATAAGATTTTTTTAATGAATCAGAGCGATACAAAATCGTTAGTTATTGTTCCACCGGCATTAAAGGAACAGTGGATATCAGAGTTATTATTAAAGTTTAATATTCCGGTAGGAAAGAACAATAATAACAATTCCGTACAAGTAAAGACACTTTCTGAACTTAGAGAGAAAGAGGATTATAATTCATGGGATTTTGTAATTATTGACGAGGTTCATCGTTACTTATTTGATAAAGAAGAATACAAAAAAGTTCATAGAATTAGTTCTGTAACCGAGAATATTTTACTTTTGAGTGCTACGCCTGTACAGCAGAAAAAAGATGAGTATCTTGATTTGTTACGTCTTTTGACACCGGATAAATATGATTCTTATTCTGTAGAAGAGTTTAGTGATTTGATTTCTAAGCAAAGTAAAATAATACAAAAAACAGCCTTAATTTTAGATGATCTAAGTGACTTTGAAGATGAAATTGAGGGTGAAAAGGAAGATGGTTTGGAGATAAGTCAATCAGAGGATTGCAAAGAACTGTTTGAAGAGATATATGAGGATATAGAAGAGATATGTGAAGAGTTAGACGATGAGAAGCTTTCTGAGTTGCTTAGCAAAATAGCCTTTTCGTCAGAAGATTATGGAGTATATTCAATTAAAGTAATTATTTCTTATATATGCAGTAATTACCAGATAGAAAGTAATATTATTCGTAATAGAAGAAAAATCCTTGAAAAGGTTGATGATGATGTTCAATTACTCGCAACAAGAGATTTGGTTGAGTTGGAATATGAACCAAATAATGACAATAATCTTTATGAGAATTTGTCATATGAAGGATTATCAAGTTGGATTATTAAGGAACTGGAAAACGGAAAAATTAGGATAGAAGAGGATGTTAAGCCCTTATTATCTACTTTTTTCAGTTCTCCTTGGGCTTTCCTGAAAATTGCTAAAGAAAAAAATATAGATAGTTCTGTATTGGAAGATGCAAAAAAGTGGTTAAAATCAGAAAGTTTTAACCTTGATAATATTGTTGATATTTTAAATGATCCAGATAGTTATGAGGAATGTTTTTCTTCTAGACTTGTTGTAGTTTTAAACGCTCTTTTTGATGAATTTTATGATCAAAAGATTGTTTTGTTTACAAACTACACAGACACATTTAATGCGTATAAAGAAGCAATTTCTAAAGTTTTCGATGCTGAAGAAATAAGTTTTTTTGCTGACAACATGCCATCGGATGAAATTGAATTAAATGCTTATAGATTCCAAACGAATAAAAAATGTAGAATTATGCTTTGTGACTATACCGGCGGTGAAGGAAGAAACTTCCAGTGTGCTGATTATATTGTACATATAGATTTGCCTTGGGATGCAAGTGCTATAGAACAGAGAATTGGACGTTTGGATCGTTTAGAGAGAGATATGTCTAGACCAGTTGTATATTCAGTTGTGGTACATACTAAAGATACATTTGAGTCTGCTTTATTTGAGTTCTTTAGAGACGGATTAAGGATATTCAACCAATCTTTAAGCGGAATGGAAATTATTATGAAAGATATTAATGATGAAATAGTATCTTCTATTAAAGATGATTTCCGTTATGGTTTATTTGAAAGAATCCCTAAAATTGTTGAACAAGCTAACAATATGAGGGAAGTAATAAGAAAAGAGCAAAATTTTGATGCAGCTGGTTTTATTTATAGACCGATGTATTTGGAGTTGCGACGCTTGATTGAGTATTATTCTTTAAATGAAAATAAATTGTTTGCTTCGACAATGTCAAATTGGGCAAGTTTGGCTGGTTTTCATGGTAGTGAAAGAAAAACGGGCGAAATAGTATATTCGGCATCATCTTTTTCACCTCAGTCAGCAATTAATTCTCAATTAATTCCTCCTAAATGGAATGAGTATTTAAATTCGGCGCAAAACCAGTTCATAACTAAAGTTCAGACTGCTTATGATATAAGTGCAAAGCAAAAAACCCAGGATAGATCTATTAGAGGTACTTTTTCCAGAAAACTTGCTATAGAAAATGATTATTTGCATTTTTTCGCTCCTGGAGATGCTGTATTTAATTGCATAGTTGATAATGCAATTAATTCATGCAAAGGTTGTTCAAGTGCATTTGCAGTTAAAAGTGATTTTAATTGGGAAGGTATTATTTTTACTTGGTCCGTATCACCGGATAATGAGTTTTTATTTGATAACGGAGTATCGCTCTATGCGATGAGTCCATATCGAAACTATTTATCTTCCGAGCAGGTAGTTATTCCGATATCCATAAATAATGAAGATGATATAGATGATGACACAGTTATAAGAGAGTATATGTCATTGGTTAATAGTGGGTTGAATGGTAAATCGCAAGTTGTACATTTGGGAAAGCGAAGCCATGAAGCAAAGTTTTTAAAGGAAATAATAGACGGAAGAAATATTGATTGGTTTAAAGAAAGATATAGAAGAGATAAATGGGATGAAATTGTAATCAGTGCAAGAAAATCCTCATATGAAAAAGCTTTTGATGTATTAAAACGAAAGTCAAATATAAAGGGAGCAAAAGAGGAAATGGAAAGAACCCTTTCCGCTCGTGTTGCAAATAGTGTTTTTTATGGCATAAAAGATGATGGTATAGATGATTTAAAACATACTCAAAGTATTGTTATTGAGGCTATAAAAAAACCGAAGGTTCGTTTGGAGTCAGCAGCTTTTGTTATGATGATTGGAGCAAATAATGGATAAAGAATATATCATTAGCAAAGTTGAAAAGGTAATAAATGGAGAAGAATTATCTATTGATATAGATTACAATTCAGGTAAAAGCGCTAAGGAGTTTTTTTATCTTAATACGGTAAAAAGGTTGTTTAGAGCATTTGAACTATATCAAAAAAATGAGTCTTATTTAAATGATTATTTATTGGCATTAAGAGATTATTTACTTGTGTTTGATGTTTCTATAAGGCTATCGAATAGTGATGCAATTAAAGAGAATAAATTTGGAATATCATTAGATGAAGTGGAAGACAAGTATTTTGCTTCATATCAATTGCCACAAGATATAAATGAGAAATTCGTAAAAGATGCATTTGGTAGAGGCGAAAATCATAGTAAATCGAGCATTGAGGATGAAAGATTAATCACCAATCCGATGATTTATCATTTGACGGGATATTCAAAATTTAAATCATTAGATCAAAAAATCGCGGTTTATGGAGCGCTAAATACTCCAGAAGGCTATACTTCATTGGTTTCCTTGCCAACTGGAGGAGGAAAAAGCCTTGTTACTCAGACTATTTCTTATCAAAAAGAAGGATTAACGATAGTTGTTGTTCCAACGGTATCTCTTGCCATAGATCAAGAAAGAGTAACAAAAAACGTAATAAAACGAAATAATAATGAAAATGAAATATTTGCATATTCAAGTGGCGTAAAAGCAGGACCCATATTAAAAGCTATAAAAGACAAGAAAGCAAGGGTTTTGTTTATCTCGCCGGAAGCACTTTTGGAGAACCCTGGATTTGCAGAAACGCTAAAGGAAGCAAATAAGAGTAGATATTTGAAAAATATTGTTATTGATGAGGCTCATATAGTTGTAGACTGGGGCGCTGCCTTTAGAGTAGATTATCAATGCCTTGAAGCATGGCGTAATATGCTTCTCATGTCTAATCCTACGTTAAGGACAATACTTTTATCTGCGACTTTCGAAGACCATTGTGTAGATATTTTGAGGAATTTTTTTGAAGTAAACGGAAAATGGATTGAAATTAGATGTGATGCGTTAAGGCATGAACCTCGCTATTGTATTATACGAAATAGAAGCAATACTGAAAAAACTCAAAAGGTTATAGAACTTGTACGAAAACTACCACATCC
>CACZOQ010000098.1 GCA_902782835.1 uncultured Erysipelotrichaceae bacterium
AAATAAAGCAATAAAAAGTAACTGTCTAAAAGGAATAAAGATTGATGATGAATCTATTAAATATATCGCAAGACTTTCCGGTAGTGATTTAAGATATGCATATAATCTGCTAGAAATGTCTTATTATTCAACAGATAATAAAACTATTAATAAAGAAAGAATTAAATTAATAAATTCAAAACCTGTCTTTTTCTCTGATAAATCTGATGATGGGCACTATGATGTTTTATCAGGATTACAAAAATCAATTAGAGGTAGCGATGTAAATGCATCTCTACACTACTTAGCTAGATTAGTTACTGAAGGAGATTTAGAATCTATTTATAGAAGATTAAGTGTTATTGCTTATGAAGATATAGGATTAGCTAATCCAGCAATAGGACCAAGATTAGATGCTGCTATAAATGCAGCTGAACGAACTGGTCTACCAGAAGCTAGAATACCGCTAGGAACAATAGTAACAGAAATGGCTTTATCACCAAAGAGTAATACAGCTCATATAGCTTTTGATGAGGCTCTAGCAGACATAGAAAAAGGTAATACTGGGAATTTACCAAATCATTTAAAAAATGTTCCAGATAGTGGTTATAAATACCCTCATGACTATCCAGGAGCATTTGTAAAACAACAATACCTTCCAGATAAAATAAAAGACAAAAAGTATTATAAGCCTAAAGATATTGGTTATGAAAAAAACATAAAAGATATTTATGAAAAATTAGAGAAATTAAAAAAATGACATAATTAATATGTCATTTTTATTATAATTTTATCCGCATCCAGATATTCCGTTACTAGCAATTGAACAAATCCAACCGGATGCATGTCCTTCAATTCTACCATTTGTATAAATATCAAAAAAGTACGAAGAATTTCTAGATGCTCTAATATGATCAGCCTCAATTGTTAAGTTATCTTCTCCAAAAACTTCTATTAAAACATTTTTATTTGCTTCAAATACAGGCTTATCAGTTAAGCTAGATTCATCGATTCCTCCTCTTAAATAGTACACATCACCACTAAAACCCATTTGACTTTCTGAAACAACATTATTCTCTATCTTATGTCTAATAAACATTCCGCGATTATTCACTGATGTTAATTCCTGATAGCTATTATATATAGTTACATTATTAGGTATAGAATTACCTACGATAACATGATCACTATCAAATGCATAGTAGTAAGTATCAACTATATAAGGATCCGCCATACTACCAGTACCTGATGAATATTCGGTTCCTGGCTTTAAAGATATTACTGGGCGAACACCACCATTTTGATAATTAGAAAGAGTGCTTGCAGCTCGACCGCCTGCAGGACTGATTACATAAAACAAAGAAGACTCATATGGAGTAAGAAGCCAGTAATTTTTCCCAGTTTTTCGTATATAAGAATTATTTAAAAGATCTGCTTCTTTAGCAGTAAGTAATCCTACTGGATATGTTAGTTGTGCTACAGGATTTGATACACTAAATTTATCTGTTGTATTTGTGCAATTTAGATTTTCAGATACCATCCAACTACCGGAAAATTGCAAACTCGAAGTCACACTTCCACCACTTGGATTCCATCCTCCTAGAGAACGTATACTTCTGCTACTACAGAAGATTGTATCTTCTAGTTTTGAAGTATATCCTGTCATATATCTATTATACCAACTATCTATTCCAGTTTTTATTGCTGAGTTAGTCTGATTTACATCGCTATTAGACAACATTTCATTCAATGCATCTCCAACACTTTTTCCGTTTGTTAAATCAATATAATACAGTCCGTATCCATAAGATAACTGGTATATATAAGACAGTGTAGTACATTCACCTGATGTGTTCCAACAAGTGTAATGAGCATTTTTTAGGTCGGTTTCATTATTGTCATCCATATAATTCCAAATATTGATAGAAGTATTATTATCTAGAATATATTTATTACCATCCCAAGTAAATCCTTTTGAGTATTTAGTATTTTCTACTTTTATATATGTAATAGAAGTAGTAGTGGTTTCTAGTGTATACCATAATTCACTACATGTGTTATTTACTGCATTCTTGCATACAAATTTATTTGATCCCACGTTGCCGTATTCTGTATACCAATCTTTTCTTTCGACTGTTGTTGGATTATTTATTGTATATGTTCCATTTCCATTATCAGTATAACTATCACCGTATGTATATAAATAGTTGTAGTAGTTTAAATCATGTGTGGAACCAGTGTCATTCACAAGATTAATACTGAACATATTAGAATCACTTACGCCTGCAATATACATTAATGGCAAGCCAGCATAATTCTGGTTTGTACTATACAATGTATATTCTCCAACTAGATTTGGGTAATCTGCGGTTGAGTTTATTTGATAGGGATCAACTAGTTGATATCTATTACCACCGCCCCACCAGTAGAAATCATGAGAATACCAATAACTCGTTGAGAGTGACCAAGTATCTAAAACTCTTTCAGTTAGTGTTGTTTTTAAGGTTGGCTTATAAACCGTGTTATACATATATCCCACATAAGCTAGAGAATCACTATTTTGGTTAATTTTTAAGGTTCCAAACTGAGAATAATGAGAATTACCATTTAATGATATAACAAAGTATGATGTATCATAATATAGTGTATCAACTAAATAAAGAGTTGAACATGTTCCAGTATCTGTTGTTTTCTCACAGGTATATTGTCCTGTCTGGATTGTTCCTGTTGTGATAGTACCAGCAAGACTAAAAACATTATTTGTTTTATCATAGGTATAACTCGTTCCATAATAATATGTTGTTGATAATGATCTATTAGTTCGGGTCTCATAACCAATACTATTACTCCTAGTACTTAAACATTGATTATTTTCCGGTTCACCATTATAAATCATCTTTACTCCACCAGTATCAGTTGTTCTTATCATTTGCCAGCAATGATCAGCAAAAATAACATTATTTTTATCCAAAATTGCTGTTCCATTAGTATTATTATCTGCCCACCAATGATATATCTTTTCT
>CACZOQ010000099.1 GCA_902782835.1 uncultured Erysipelotrichaceae bacterium
CTATTTCTTCATCGGTTGGTTCTCTATTTAATTCTTGTGTTAATTGTCTTTGAACTCTTGCTAATTTATTAATCGTTTCTACCATATGGACTGGTACACGAATGGTTCTTGCTTGATCTGCTATTGCTCTTGTGATTGCTTGACGAATCCACCATGTTGCATATGTTGAAAATTTATATCCTTTGGTTGGATCAAATTTATCAACCGCTTTCATTAAACCGATATTTCCTTCTTGGATTAAGTCTAAGAATAGCATTCCTCTTCCAACGTAACGTTTGGCAATACTAACTACTAGACGAAGGTTTGATTCTGCAAGCATTCTTTTTGCTTCTTCGTCTCCTTCTACTGCACGTTGAGCATATTCAAATTCTTCATCAGATGTTAATAAGTTGATACGTCCAATCTCTTTCAAATACATACGAACAGGGTCATTAATTTTAACATCTTTTGATAAGGTTAAATTTTCAACAGACATATCTGCTGTAATTTCTTCTCCACTCGTATCATCTGATCCATCTTCTGATACAATTTCAATATTTGCTTCTACTAAGAAATTATATAATTCATCTAATGTGTCACTATCAACATCTAATCCTTTTAATTGATCTGCTAATTGTTCATAAGTAACATATCCTTGATTTTTTCCTATAGAAAGTAATTTATTTTTTCTTTCTTCTAAGGTTTTTATTTCTTCTACCATCCTAATTATCTCCTAACCTAAGCTTTCTAATCTTTTCAACTATTTTAGCTTGTTCTATTGGATCTATCTCTTTTTTCATCAAATTTGTGAGTCTCTTAATTTCTTGTTTGGTACTATATTCTCGTACCACCTTAAAATAACGAAATAACTCTTCTTTATCGGTAGTCTCTAAATATTCTTCCGCTAAAATATTATTTAGAAATTCTCTTATAATCTCTTTCTCTTGAATATAAGTATAAAAGTCTGCCACATTAATGGAACCATATGTTTTATAATAATCAATTATTTCGCTACAAGTCACTCTCATTGCTTCCGTAGGGAAGATTAATCTTTCTCTTTCAACTTGGGTAATAATCCAATCATTATTTAACATAAAATAAATAATTTGTTCAAATGCTTTTGTATATTTATCTTTTTTGGTACTGATTTTTTGTGGTATTTTTAGGTTCTCTTTTGGTTCTTCTTTTTTCAAGAGGCTATTTAAACGCATTTCTAGGGTATTATAACCTATTTCAAATTCTTTTGCAAGTCTTTTTAAGACAACTTCTCGACGAATTGGATCTTCTAATTTTGCTGTTTCTTCAATTACTTTATTAATATAATTGGCTTTTTCTTCGTCTGATTGAAAATTAACATTTTCTTTTAATTTTTGTATTTTAAAATCTGAGAAGTTTTGAGCAGATTCTATCAATCCTTGAAACCGGTCTTTACCATTTTTTAATATAAAACTATCCGGATCTTCTGGTTTAGGTAAAGCTATAACCTTAGTTTCGATTCCTTGCTCGAGTAAAGTCTCACCAATACTTAAAGTTGCATGTACTCCAGGATCATCTCCATCAAGGCATAGATAGATTTGATTGGATAGTCGTTTTATTAATGATATTTGTTCTTTTGTTAGTGCTGTTCCCATTAAGGCTACAGTATTTCGGATACCAATCGTACTGGAACGAATGACATCCATAAATCCTTCCATAATAATCACGGATTTTTTCAGACGACATTCTTCTTTGGCAATATGGTAATGGTATAACATCTCTCCTTTTTTGAAGATTTCTGTTTCTTTGGTATTTAGATATTTATTTTGACCATTATCTTTATAGATTCGTCCACTGAAGCCAACTACTCTACCATTTACATCATATAGTGGAAACATAATTCGATCATTATATACATCGTGATTATCACTCGATAATCCTATTCGATTTAATGTTACTAGATTATATTCTTTTTTGGTTAGTAGTTTTGTTAAATCATCTTTTTCTTCTAATGATAACCCTATTTCAAATTCTTTGATAATAGATTCATCTATTTTTCTATTACTTAAATATTGTTTTGCTAGTTTTCCAACTGTACTATTTAAATTATTCTGATAATATTTTAATGAAATACGATAAGCATCATATAATTTATCGTATTTCGTACTTTTTTTCGTAACGGTAATACTACCCGTATCTATTCCTACTCGGTCTCCCAAATATTTTAATACTTCTTTGAAGTCCATATGTTCATAATTCATTAAAAAAGTAAAAACATTTCCAGTAGCATGACAGGAAAAACAAGTATAAATTTGTTTTTCTCTTGATACGGACATAGAAGGATTGGTATCATCATGAAATGGACAAACTCCAAAGAAGTTTTTTCCACGAGCCGTTAAAGGGATTCTTTCACCAATTACATCTACAATATCGACTTTACTTCGAATTGTGTTTGCTAAATCGTTATTCATGACACCCCACCTTCCACACACTCTTCTATTTTATCATAGTATTTTGTTTTTTTGGGCTTATTTCTGTTATTTTTTTTGTAAAAAACTCATGAAATACTTCTCTTGTATCTTCTTGTTTGAAATTTATAAATGTTATTCCATGATAGGATCTTTCCAGACTATCTCTTAAGCTTTCTAAATATTCTATATTACTATCGTGATATATGAGTGAAAAGTCCATTAATTTGACTAATTGTTGATAGTTTTCATCTGTTGCAGCATCAATAATCTGTTGAAAATAATCTATATATCTTTGAAAAAACGCTGCATATTCATCTAATAATTTGTCATCTTCTTCAAAAAAAGAATCTGGTAAAAACTCTATAAGTGGAGCAAACAGTCTTAAGATATGAATATTTCTTTGTTGATTTTTGTTCATTTTTTTCTCTTTACCAATAACCCTGATTTCTTCTTTCTGATCAATCATACCAACTTCTAAGTATTCTGTTAATCCTTTTGCATCTTCTATAAAGTCTGATTTTATAGTAAAGTCTTCATATTCTTTTTCTAATGTTTCTATTGATTTCATAAGATCCCTCATTTCGTTCCTTATC
>CACZOQ010000100.1 GCA_902782835.1 uncultured Erysipelotrichaceae bacterium
TTCAGATGAACAAAAAGAAAGACTAAGAGGTGCAATTTTATTTTTCTCTGGTATAAGTGCTAATATTAAGTTGAATATTAAGCAAGGCGATAAAGTTATGCCAAGTGGAGCGATAATATTTAATGAAAGTATAAAAAATGAGTTAGAAAATATTGTAGGAAAAGAGAATATTTTTATAATGTAATTGAATTAAATCATAATTATTGGTAAAATAACATATATTTGATGTAGGATGAAATATATGAAAGAAGCGGCTAAAGATAAAATTGTAATAGGAATATGTGGTGATCCAGATTCTGGAAAATCTATAATTTCTTCGTTTTTTAGATATCTCTTACCTAAAAGCCAAAGATATTATATTGAAGCTTCGGTTGATGGCGATGGAACGGTAGGTGATTCGCCTGATCAAGGATTTATGAAAACAATAAGAAAGCTTGGAAAGTTAGATAAGTTTTTGACTGAAAAAGTCAAGACAATTATAGAAAATACAGAATCAGAAATTGTTATTGTTGATATTGGAGGATTACCAACTCTAGAAAATGCACAAATACTTACATGTTGTGATTATTGTGTTCTAATTAATAAAACTAAAGAAGGAACTAAAAGATGGAGAGATTTTATTGAATCAATAAAGCCTGGAAGAGAAGTAAAATATGTAGAAAGAATAGGTAAACCAATTTCTGATGGAGATGAGATACTTCCAGAAGGCAATGTAAGGGTTAGTGAAAAAAATGGTATTAAATATATAATTTCAGATAAAATTCAAATAAAACCATATGAAGAAATTTCATTAGGTGGGAAAAGCCCCAAAATTGCATTAGAGATTACTTCACAAAAATCAAATAGAAATTCTGATGCTCAAAATTCTATTGAAGAAGAAAACGGAGTAATTAAAGCTACTTTAGTAGATTTAGAAAAGGGCGAAGCTGCAAAGATCAAGTCTAGTATTAACTTAAAAGGAAAAAATAAAGAATTAAAATTAGATTATGATGACCGAGATGTAATTATTACAACTGCTTTAATGTATTTTAAGATGTTAAAGAATATTTGTCGCGAAAAGAAGATGTCATTCAGCTATAAAAAAGATTTATTGCCCAATAGAGCTACTGATATACGAGAAAGGCAAATAATTGATGATTTAAAAAGAGAATTAGAAAGAATAGATTCTCTTGTTTTGGGTAATACTACATCACCACAATCTCTTGATATAGCAAAATTGAAAGACAATATAAAAAATGAATTATTATCAATTAAAGATTGTTTTACGTTTGATGAAAAAGGTATTGGTGAAGGTATAGTTGATTTTGAAAGTGTTGCTACTCTTTTAACGGATAGTGAGTGGATAGTTGATTCAGATATTCAAAGAATAATATTTATATATGATGCTTTTCTAGATACAAAGAAAAATGGAGGAGAAGCTGCTTTATATGGTTCAAGAATGCTAATATCATCAGCTGCTTTTGTTGAAGAAGCAATCAAAGACGATATTCCATGCATAAAGATACATAGCTCAGCCTATAATCGATATGTAGAATGTAAAAAATTACCTAAAATAGAGCAGAAAGAATATGCTACCACAATTAATGGTATCACATATTATGTTGAAAAGAATGATAAATATAAAAGTGCATTAATTCACATGAGTTTTTCAAATGCTTTGAAGCCAGAGGATTTAGATTCGATTACTTTACCTAATATTCCAGCAGATTTTAAAATTTATTTTTCAGGAATAATTCCAGATTGGTTAATTGGTTCTTTAACAATGTCATATGAAAACACTGATAAAGCATTATTAAAGCCCGATAGTACAGGAAGTAAACATTTTATAACATATGCTTCTAGTAATATAAGTGAAACAGGAAAAAGTGAGGCCAATCCACCAGGGATTGACTTAAAAGATTTTTTTGATAGAATACCATCGTCTAAAAGCGTTTTTAAAGAATTTGATGATTAAGTAGTTATTGATATAATCCCAAAATATAATACATTAACATAGATAATAATGTGGAGAAATACTAATGAATAATAATATTAATTTAGAATATTATAAAGTTTTTTATGTAGTAGCTAAATATTTAAATATAACTAATGCATCTGATGCACTGTTTGTATCCCAGCCAGCAGTTACACAAGCAATTCAAAAATTAGAGAATTCTTTGGGCGGTAAATTATTTTATAGACAACATAATGGAGTTTTATTAACTGAGGAAGGTAAGAATTTATATAATTATATTAAACCAAGTATCGAAGCGTTAGATAATGCTTCAGATAGATTTGCACAATATGCTCTTTTAGAAAGAGGAAGATTAAGAATAAAAGCAGGGGGAGCTGTTGGAGATACTATTGTTTATAATTTAGCTGCAAAATTTGCTAAAAAATATCCTAAAATAAAGATAGAAATCGCAGGTGGAAGAAGTAAAGATAGTATTGATAAACTAAATAAAGGCGAGGCTGATGTTGTATTTTTTTCTTTCCCATGTGAAAATGATAAAAAGAATATAGAGATTTTTGAATGTGCAAATTCACGTTTGGTCTTTTATACAACTAAAGAGTATTTGGATAATTTGGGATTTGTTCCAACAAAGCTGGAAGATTTAAAACGAACAACCATTATATCACCTAAACTAGAATCTAATACAAGAATTGTTATTGATAATTTTTTCCAAGAAAGAGGAATTAAGTTCGAGCCACAACATGAGATGACAATTTATTCTTTATTTACATTTGTACAAAATGGTTGTGGAATAGGTATTGAATATGAAAGTTTTTTAAAAGATAGAGATGATATTATTATTTTAGATTTAGATGAAAAATTACCAATAAATACATTTGGAGTAGCCACTTTAAAAAAAGAAGCTTGTAGCTTTGCAACTTTAGAATTTATAAAAATGGTTAAAGAACAAATGAAATGATTATAAAATTAGTTAGGAATTAAGTAAATGAAAGAAATAGTTATTATAGGAGCTGGTCCTGCAGGATTAACTACAGCTTATCAAATATTAAAGAATGATAAAAATAATAAATTTCATGTAACCATTTTGGAAGAATCTAATGTTATAGGTGGTATTTCTCAAACTGTTAAATATCATGGAAATAGGATGGACATTGGTGGTCACAGATTCTTCTCAAAAGATGATAGGATAATGAATATGTGGACTGAGATTATGAAGGTCCAAGGTAAGAATTCATTTGATGATGAGATTTTAGGTAGAGAGAAGCCTTTGGTAGAAAATGGACCTGATCCTGAAAAAGAAGATGATGTTTTCTTAATTAGACATAGAGTTTCAAGAATTTATTATAAAAAGAAATTTTTTGATTATCCAATCTCATTAAA
>CACZOQ010000101.1 GCA_902782835.1 uncultured Erysipelotrichaceae bacterium
AAAAAATGAAAAAGAAAATAATATCTTTTCTATTATTAGTATTATTAATCATGCCAGTAATGACAAAAGCAGAAAATAACTTTCATGCGGGAGATGATATTAAACAAACAAAAAAAGTAGAAGCAACCAATTTTTCTGCAGGAAATAACGTTAATATAACATCTGAGATTGATGGTTTAAATTTTGTTGCTGGAAATAATGTAACATTATCTAGTACACAAGATCATATCATTGTAGCAGGTAATAACATTAACTTAAAAGAAGTAATAACGAAAGATGCATTTGTTGCTGGTAACTGGGTTACAATTGATTCATCTTCTATCAGAGACTTATATGTAGCAGCTTCTAAGATTAGAATAGATTCTAATATTGATGGAAATGCTTACTTAAGTGGAGAAGAAGTAATCATTAATGGAGAAGTACTAGGAAATGTAAACATTGCTGCCAAAACAATCCGAATAGGTAAAAATGCCAGTATTCAGGGAACATTAAACTATCCAAAAGAATCAAAAATGAGTATTTCTGAAAATGCAGAAGTTGCTAAGAAAAAAACATATGAAGCAAATTCTAGCAATGATACAATCAAAGACATGATGATTGAGAATGTAGCAAGTTTCGCATCCTTACTATTAATAGCGTTCATTTTACTAGCAATAGCTAAACCATTCTTTAAAAAGATAGAAAAATTAGATGGAAAAGATTCTAATATTTTGAAGTTATTCCTAGAAGGACTATGCTTCTTAGTAGTAGTACCAATCATAGCTTTAGTATTATTAATTACAATCATCGGAGTACCACTATCACTAATTATGATAGCAATCTATATAATATTAATCTATTTATCTTTCATTCCAACAGCATACTATATTGGCAATAGACTATTAAAAGAAAAAATAGAAAGCCCATATCTGAATCTTACGATTACTTTATTAGGAATTTATATCTTAAAAATGATTCCAATTGTTGGTGGATATATCCAATTTTTATCATTAATTTTTGGACTAGGTATCTTCTTAAAAGTCATGAAAGAGAATATAATCAAGAAAAAATAATGGAACGATCAATAAGATCGTTCTTTTTATGTTATAATGAAAACGGTGATTTTATGCAATACACAATACTTGTGAATAAAAATCATATTTGGAAAGAAAAAGATAGAAATCTTATTTCAATAAAAGATATAAATGAGAGAGAATGTTTCTTAGAAGAAAAAGCCTATGAAGCTTATCAATCATTACAAGAATATTTAAAAGAGGTCAATATTGAGATAGGAATTGCATCTGCTTATCGTAGTTTATCAGAACAAAAAAAATTATATGAAGAAAAAACAAGAAATAAAGGAGCTGAACAAGCAAAAAGAATAGTAGCAGAACCAGGATATTCTGAACATCATACTGCTTTAGCAATCGATATTGGAATCAAAGTAGGAGAAACATACATAAAAGAAGAAAATGAACATACCAGAAAATCTTATCAAGAAATTCACAATGTACTATCAAAATTTGGTTTTATTTTACGCTATCCAAAAGATAAAGAAGAAATTACGGGATACGCATATACTCCTTGGCATATACGATATGTAGGTGTTTTACCAGCAAGAATTATGAAGAATAAAGAAATTACATTAGAAGAATACGTATCAAATTTTGGAACAATCTTATATGTTAATAAACCAAAAGGAATCACTTCTTTTGATGTGGTAAAAACAATCAGTCATGTTTTTGGTATTAAAAAAGTAGGACATACTGGAACATTAGATCCAATGGCAGAAGGAGTTCTTTTAGTCACAATCGGACAAGCAACCAAAATAGGAGAATTACTAACAGCTCAAGAAAAAGAGTATATTGCAGGAGTGAAATTAGGAGTATTAACAGATACATATGATATAGAAGGAACAATAATAGCTGAGAAAGAAATACCAAATCATATTCCTCTCCAAGAAGTAATTCAATCTTATAAAAAAACATATCTTCAAGAAGTACCAATCTATTCAGCAGTAAAAGTAAATGGAAAAAAACTATATGAGTATGCTAGAAAAAATCAAGAAGTAGTATTACCAAAAAAAGAAATAACAATCAAAAAAATAGAATTATTAAATCAAGAAAAAGATACTTTTACCTTTAAAGCACTTGTATCAAAAGGTTGTTATATCAGAAGCCTAATCAAAGATATTGGAGATAGTCTAAATACCTATGCCACCATGACAAGTCTTACTCGGACGATGCAAGGCAATATTTCACTAGAGGAGACGAATACATTAGAAGAGATAGAAAGTAATCAAGTTATACTTCATGAAATAGAAGAAGTACTTGATTATCCAGTGATTGAAGTAGATGAAAAAGACGAAAAAAAATTATCCAATGGTATGAAAATAAAAGATAGATGGAACTGTAATGATAGAGTAATTTTTCATGGACCAAACAAAAAAAGAATTGGAATTTATGAAAAAGATGGTGATAATTTAAAGACTTGGAAGAACTTTATTTGACTTTTGTTCTGTTTTATGATATAATTAGCTAGGTTTTTTAAGGAATAGAGGGGATTCGAATGAATGATAATTTTATAGATTTTTATGAATTGTTTGGAGTTACATCAACAGCAACGAGTGATGAAATAAAAAAAGCTTATCGTAAAAAAATCAAAGAAGTACACCCAGATATAGCTACAGATGATAGTACAGAGGACACTTGTAAATTGATGAATATTGCTTATAGTATATTATCTAATCCTAAACAAAGAGCAGAATATGATCAGAGATATCAGGCATATTATCAAGCAAAAAAAGAACAAGAAGAATCAGAAAAAGTAGATTATGATGAGTTAATAAGAGAGTTTGAAGAAGAATTACGTCAATATGAAGAAGAATTACATGCCTATAGAAGAGCTAAAAGACAAGAAAGAACATTCTCTTCCAGAATGAAAAGAGCCTATCAGACAGTAAAAAAAGAAGAATATAGAAATAAAGGAAGACATGAAAAATTAGATAGAGATATCTATAAAGACATGTGGGATGATGAGTTTACAGTTCCAGAAGAAATTGTTTTCCATATCGGACGAGGAACCATCCATGTATGTGCAGAAATTCTTTATCAGTTCAGTAAACTAGGTATTAGAAAAAAAGATTCGTTTTCAAAATATATCATTCGTAATAGAGGCCTAATTGGTTTTGGATTAGCTGGTTTTATACTAGTAAATGGACTAACCGGACAATTTTCTTCCAACATCATGTCACCAAAAGACGAAAACATTGCTTATGGTATGGAAAATGATGATGAATTGGCAGAATATGGATATGTTTATTCAGTTACTTTAACAAGAAATTATACCATTAAAGCAGGAGATACATTATCTCAAATGGCAGAAGATGCAAATACTCCAATGTCTACGATTAAATCGATTAATAATTATACAAATGATAGGATTTATATGGGGGATGAAATTGTAATCCCATATACAATCACAACAGATGATTTACAGTATTATACAGAAGTGATATCCGTAGGCGAGACTCCATTATATGAAATTGCGAATAAATATGAAACAGATGTAGAAACATTAATGCGTTTAAATGAAGAAGCAATTCAAAGAGTAGGAAATACATATGCAATTTTATCTGATAGTATTGTAGTACCAAAATTTATTTCTAGAAAAGAATATGAAGAAACAAAAAGTAAGAATACATATCAGTATAAAAAATATTAATTATTGTTGTAAAAAAATGTCAAAAAAAGAGGAAACAAGGAGTTCCTCTTTTTTTTATTACGAATCATTATTATAATAAGTATATAAATAAATAAGGTGAGAGAATGCAAAAAACTTTTTTTCAAAATTTGTTTTTTTTATTGTATATCGAAATTATTTTTCATATAGCATGTTTTAAAGAAGCAAGTATTTTGCGCCTTTTTACGATTCTGTTCACCAGTATCATTTTTGCCGGAATCATAACAATATTAACATCTCTATTTAAAAAAGAAAAAATCAATACTTGGATTACTAGAATACTAATGGGATTCATTGCTTTTATTACTTCAGCAGAGTTAGTTTATTTTCATATCTATGAATCCTTTTTTAGCTTTAATGGTGTTCAATTTTTAGGAGTATTAAAAGATGGATATGATAAAATCTTATTAACAATTTTTCAAAATGGTTTATTTATCAGTTTATTGGTTATTCCCACGATTATATGGATGATAAAAATGCCGAAGGTAATGAGAATCAATAAAGAAAGTTGCTTATTAATTATGATTGTAACTTCCATTAGTTCTGCCTATTTATTCACATCTATACAGTATATTAACAAAGCAGATGATAACAGTTTATATAGTTTGATTCATAAGAAAAACTTACCTATTTTAAATGTTAAAAACATGGGATTATTAGCATCCACTTCTCTTAGTTTAAAAAGAAAACTATTTGGATTTCAACCACAATTTACAAAAAGTGAAGATATTTTAAATAATAAAAAAACAGCTTTATCAGATGCTTTAAATCTAAGTTATAATCAAGATGATTCGATTGATTTAGAAGCTTTAGCAGGCCAAGAAACGAATGAAACAATTCAGTATCTACATAATTATTTTAAAGAACAATCTCCAACTGAACAAAACGAATATACGGGTATTTTTAAGAATAAAAATGTAATTTTTATCATGGCTGAATCATTCGATGAGATTGCGATTAATGAAGAATTAACTCCAACTCTATATCAATTAAAAAATGAAGGAATCATTTTCAATAATTATTTTGCTCCCAAATATCCAGCTTCTACAGCAGATGGGGAGTATATGCTAGAATGGGCTACTTTACCAATTATTGGAGAAAATTATAGTCTAATTGATATGGTATATAATACGAATCCTTATATTTTACCAAGAGCATTAAAACAACAAGACTATAAAACTTATGTATATCATGATTATAGTGGTTATTATAATCGTAGAAAATCTTATTTTTCGACATTAAACTTTGATGGAGAAAAATATTGTGGAGAAGGAATCGAAACACGGTGTGAATTTTTCCATGGAAGTGATATGGATATGATGGACCAAACAATAGACGATTATCTTACTCAAGATAAGTTTTTTGCCTATTATATAACATTAAGTGGACACGGTTCCTATGATAGTAGTAATTATGTAGCAGAAAAACATATGGATAAGGTAAGAAATCTACCATATTCTTATCAGATTAAATATTATTTAGCAGCTCATATTGATTTTGATTTAGCTATGAAAACATTACTAGATAAACTAGAAGCTGCAAATCGTTTAGATGATACTGTCATTGTAATATCCAGTGATCATTCACCTTACTATTTATCCAATAAAGAAGTAAATAGTATTTCTTCTATCGATCGAGATAATAAATTTGATCGAAATAGAGGAAGTCTTATTATTTATAATAAAGAATTAAAAGAAAAGAAAATAATTGATAAATATGCGATGAATATTGATGTTTTACCAACTATTCTAAATATGTTAGGAATACCTTATGATTCTAGAATCATAATAGGTAAAGATATTATGGCTAGAAACAATGAAGGACTTGTCATCTTCCCAGACCGCAGTTGGGTAAATAATAAGGGGAGTTACGATGCCTCAACATCTGAATTTACACCATATATGGATAATATTGATGAAAAATATATTACCAAGATTACCAACGATGTAAATGAAAAATATAATGTATCCGTTAGTATGCAGTATAATGATTATTATAAATATATATTTAAGTAGGAGAAATTATGAAAAACAATCATACATTTATAACGGCAATTTTCTTATTGATTGGTTCTTTCAATCTTCTTGCTTTAGCTGTTGTTTACTATCAACTAGAAGACAAAGTAGTAAACTATCGATATAGTGATGTAGAAGAATATGATAGTATTCAAGAAGGAATTGATTTTTTAAATAAAATGCCAATACAATTTAATATAACCAATGAATACTTTAGTAATTTTGATAATCTATCCGAAGAAACAAGACAGACTATTCTAATAGCATATGCAATCAAGAATCGCTTTAAAACATATACTTGTGGGAATGGAGATTTAAGTCTTTGTATTAATAAAGAAAGCTTACAAGAAGATAGTTTATTAGAAAAATTTCATACAAAAACAAAATTTACAATGAAAACAATCAAATTATATGTAGATGACTATGGAGTGTATAATGTAAATCTAAGAAACAATGAAAAAACATATAAAGTATCTCTAGAAAAAGATAATCATAATTATCGTAAATATTCTAAATTTGCTCGCTATCGAGAAAAAGACGATATCTTTATTTTTTATTTATATGAAGGTTATTATAAAGGAAATTGTCAAAAAGAAGAACCATTAGAATTATATGATTTTCTAACGGGAAAAGTAATCTATACAGGAGTTTGTAATGGTAATAATGAATTTACAGTAGATCCGGCTGATAATCTAAAAGAACTACAAATGTATAAATATGAGTTAAAAAGAGATGAAAATGATAAATACTATTTAAAAGGATATAATCCTGTTTATAGTTAAAATATGGAATAACACTTGTATTATTAGAAAAATATGATATAATACAAACAGAAAGGAGTGGGAAAGAAATGCCCACTCTTATTATTTGGGAGGTGTATGATGAAAAAAGAATTGGAAAGATTAGTAAATGATTCCATTCAAGAATTCAATGTTCACGTAGAAGATGCATTTATCGATACGGAAGAAGGGAAAAAACGTCTAAATATTGTTTTAGATAGTGACGAGATCATTGATTTAAATCGTATTACAGATGCCTCAAGAGTCATCAATAAAATTCTTGATCAAGAAGAAAAATTAATAGAGGATATTGATGAAGTAGATATTTATTCAAAAGAGAAGGGAGATTGTGAATAAAATGAATGGAAAAGAATTTAAGAAAGCACTAGATAATATTGTTAAAGAAAAAGATATTGATCCTGAAATTGTATATAGTGCCATGGAATTAGCTTTAACATCTGCTTATAAGAAAAACTTTAATTCCAAAACAAATGTAAAAGTATTATTTGATAGAGATACAGGAGAGATTAAGGTATATTCGTATCTAACGGTTGTACCAGATGATAAAATGACAAAAGAAGAATATGAAGATGATTTATTTGAAAAATATGCAGAAGATGAAGATCTAGATACAAAACCAGAAGAAGTAGAAGAAACAGAAAAAGTAGAGGGAGAAGAAGAAAAAGAAGAAAAAGAAGAAAAAGAACAAATCTCTTTCTTTAATCCAGAAACTGAAATCAAATTAAAAGATGCTAAGAAGATTGATAAAATGTTAGAAATAGGAGACACCATTGATACGGAAGTAACTCCAAAAGATTTTGGTAGAGTTGCAACTTCAACAGCAAAACAAGTAGTAATTCAAAAGATTAAAGAAGCAGAAAGAAATAGTATTGT
>CACZOQ010000102.1 GCA_902782835.1 uncultured Erysipelotrichaceae bacterium
CCACCAGCAAGCTTTCCTGCTATTGAAAAATCTTGACAAGGTGAACCGTGGGTAATTAAATCTATATCTTTAGGCAAACGGTCCAAATCTATTTTAGATATGTCTCCTAAATTTAAACTTTCATCTACCCCATGAACAGCACAATAAGATTTTATAGCATATTTATCTATTTCGCTAAATCCTACTAATTCATATTTTATTCCTAATCTAGTAAGGGCTTTTTCAAACGCCCCAATTCCGACTGAACAGACTTAAATATTTCATTCTTCATCCTCCTCTTTTTTGAATTTACCTCTAAACAAATCATTAACAAATGTGACACCGCTCGATACCTTCACTTGAATACATCTCTTGATACATCTCGATTGCCTTTAATCTGTCAGCGTCACGAGCATTTTTGTTCTTAATAATACTAGATAGTATAGCTTTGATTCCGTCAGCGTCTACTAAACTATAATCTTGAGCTCTGTATCGTTCAACTACAGATTGAACTTGCTTCCAACCTAGTAAATTCTGTTTATCTTCCGAAAGAGAGGTCGGGTCTAAGTTACCCCCCATCTGATCATCTAAATATAATATCTCTGCCACAGTATGAACATACTCATCTTTTAAAAGCCATACTGCGTCCTTACATTCATTGAGCCAAATGGGTTTTAACTTTTTATATATGTTCTCGACACTTTTCTTATATCTTTCGCTGTCATCAAACCTATCTCCTCGAAGAAAACTACCTAATAAATCTTCTGCATCAAATTTTTCTTTTTTAGCTTTTGCCATAATTATCCCTCCTTTTTACTAATTTTATCAATACTTGATATTCAATATATCATAACTTTCTTTAAAGTATTTGCATACGAATTCTTTTTGCGTACCTTTAATCAAATCTAATTCTTTTTGAGTATCACCTTTCCAACTGCCATAAGGACATCCCATACAACCAGTACGTTTTATGTGTTCATATATTTTTGGTGTTTCTATTTTATATTTTTCATAAATTGCATCTTCTAGCTCTTCTGTCAAATCCCACAACGGTGTAAATTTACCATTGGCTGAAAAGCAGGATGTGTATTGTCTTCTTCTTAAAGTACTCTCCTCATTACGTACACCTAAAATAGGTTTTAATCCACTTGCTTTTTCAAAATCATGGGCTGGCTTCTTTTTTAAATAATAGCAACATAAATGAGTTATTTTATGTGCTTTTCCACTAAGTACATAATCTCTTGCTGTTTTAGAAATATTGAATCCTGTCTTATACGTGCCGTTCAATTTATCTTTGTAAGTTTTTGCAGGTTCTTTTCCTTCTCTAATTGCTTTTTGATAATAATAAATGTAAAAATCTTGTTCTTTTGAAAAGCAGGGGATACCATATTTGTCTTTTATTTCAAATGGTTTTTTAGCAGGGAGTAAAACTTTATCCGAATTATTATGAATTCGGTCTCGTATTTCAGGATGTTCCATATAAGTATTAATCCCTATTATTTTGATTCCTTCAATTTTGGCATATTCTTTTATGAACCAATATAACAAATGTGAATCTTTTCCACCAGAATAACTCAAATAATATTCTTTAGGATTTATTTTATTAAATTTAGTTTTTAAATCATATAAATAAAAATCTATAGTATCTATAATTATCCCTCCTTTTGTTCACTTATATTTTTAAATTAAGGCGAGTTACTCCTCGCCCTTAATTATAAATAACTTGTTTAAACTCATTCTTTTGTCATTTAATGCCTTATGCATATCTAATTTATAACCTTTATCGTTTAACTTGTCAATTGTTTTACCTAATCTCATTGAGAAGGCTTTTTCTTTCATTAGTTGCTCACCAGTAGCCATTTCATTGTGCCAGTCTTGATATTCCAAATACAATTCTTTAGTCCAAATGTCTTCTTTCTTCTCAGTTACATACCACTCCAAGAATTCTTCTAGTTCTACGTCAAATCCTCCTGCAAATGTTCCTTCTGCTCTTTCCTTCATACCCTCACTATCTTCTAGTTTTAATAATCCTAATGTCCAGTCCATATACATATATCTAGCTTTATTTGCAAACCAAGCTAAACTACCATCTTTTAGGCTTTTTAATACTCCACTTTCTCTAGTATGCATCTTCATAACTTTTTCCCCTAAGTCACCAAATGCACTCTCTTTCATTCTGTATTCTGCAACTGTGGCGTTATCCATAGTGTTCAACACTAATTTGAATTGTAATAATTCATCTTTAACACTATCATCAATATGAAACTCAGTAGGAAGTATTTTAACACGTCTTTTCATACCTTCTGATTTGTCATATAACTCGAATTCAAAGTTAGTACAAGCTATGATTTGTGGTAGTACTTCTAATTTCTTTTTGGGTTTGAACTTTTCATTAATATATATCGTATCTGTACCAGTAATGGCACCCTTTATATACGAAAAGGCGTCTCTGTTATATACTCTGTTCAAGTCATCTATTACACATAAAATACCTTTGTCTAAATCTTCTCCCCAGAATTTATTATCATGTGGGTTACTATCAAATATCTTACTTTCGTTCCACATACCATCACCCAA
>CACZOQ010000103.1 GCA_902782835.1 uncultured Erysipelotrichaceae bacterium
AAAATGCGACAATCATTATCGTCAATGTTATCTTTTAACCAATTAATTCTATCTTTCTTTTCAAGTGCATTAAATGTTCCATCTACATGCTCAATAGATATATTAACCAATTTATCTGTTTCATTATTATATCTATCCCCTTTAACATGTTCTTGAATTACATTAAACATTTCTACAATACGTTTAGAATCTGCAATTGTATTACAAAATGAAACTGCTCTTTTCATAGGTTGAGGGTCTGTAGCAAAACTTTGTTGATCATCAAATAAACTAATTTTTGAAAGTCCATTCCAACATCCCATGATTTTTACAGAATCCTCTAGTTTCAATTCATGATTTTCATCAACTAATAAATCCTGTAATTCTTTTTTTACATATTCTTCATCTACAGCTAAAACTAACACTTTATAATCAGTAAGTAGTCCGTATTTTACTGCATCACCAAAACCAAGTTTATGAAACTCTGGACCATAAATTTCTTCATCATCCATAGAACATAAATAAGCATTTGCTTCATCAACTTTCATTTTAGCTGTATCTGCATAAATCCTTGGTGTTGCTGTCATATATAATCTTTTTTTTGCCTTAATAAAATCATTATCATGAACTTTTACAAATGAACTTTCATCTTCATCTGATAAAGTCACACCTGTTGTTCTATGTGCTTCATCACAAATAATTAAGTCAAACTCTATTCCTGATTTTTCTTGAAATTTTGAAACAACATCTATTGATTGATATGTAGAAAATATATAGTTCATTGGTCTATCATTATTTCCAACCAAGTTATACCATTCAACTAATCTATCTACATCTGTGGTTGATGGAAATCCTAATTCAACAGAATTTTCACCTTTAGAAGCCTTATTATCACTACAAACTACTGCTGCATCAAATGTGTATCTAGACTGTGCTGACCATTCAGTTAAAGATTGACTAGCTAGAGCAATACTTGGAACTAAAAACAATACATTACCTGTTCCATGCAATTGTTCTTCGGCAATTCTTAAACTAGTAAATGTTTTACCAGTTCCACAAGCCATTATTAATTTACCTCTATCATATGTTTTAAAACCATTTAATACATCAGTTATTGCATCTATTTGATGTTTCATTGGACTTTTCTTTCCAATTACTTCCATCTTTTGAGACATTATAGAATACTTTTTCCAATCAATCTGAGACTCAAGTAAATCAGCCATTCCTAAACGTCCAACTTGTGGATCTTGACCTCTTAATTCTAGTTCTGCGTTTTTATTGTATTTATCAGTTGTAGAAGCAATTAAACGATAACTAAATTTTGTTTGCATACCATCAACATCAAACATTTTGGATGAGGCAGCCAAAAATGTGTCTACATCATCTTTAGTAATAGTATGTTCTTCTTCATAAAATTTACATTGAATTGCCCAATATTCATTAGAATATGTTTTAGCAACTAAGTCTATTCCTATATCTCCTATATTTTCTCTATAAGGAAAATCTTTCCACATCCATACATGAGATAAAGTTGCAGTATACTTTGGTTCAGCTTCTAAAAACATTTTAATTAATTTTTCAAATGCTGTCCCCTTATCTCTTTCATTGCCAAAAATTCCTCTTAATTCCGTTAATAATTCTGTTATTGTCATAATTAACCTCCCAGTAATATTCATAAATACAATAATTTCTTACTTTTTAATTATAACACATATTTGTCAATTTACACTATACAACATAATAAAAAGATGATTATTCATCATCTTCCCAATTATTAGATTCTTCTATGAATTTATCTAAATTCTCACTATAGCTTTTTTTACAATTATTACAATGATATTTTGGTTGAAAATCTTCAATAACACAGCCTCCTAAAAAAATTTCTCTTTTTTTTGCTTTTTCTATCATATCTACATCAGGCATGCCATATACAATTTTTACCAATTCTTTGTTACATTTAGGACATTTTTTCATCTTATCACCTTTTTTATATTTTAATATCTTTAGGGGTATCTTTTATTCCAGATCTTCTTGTTATTATTTGATGACATATGTAATTAATTTCATCTAATTCATATTCTAGTACATTTATAGGATCAGCTGTACTCGGATAATCAGTCTTTAAATTTATTACTTTAATATATATTTTATCAAGAATATTTGTGCTATTTTTATAATATTTTCTTATTTCTGATATTGTTACAGAGTTTAATTTCATAAATTTTGAAATATTATCAGTAGATACAATTATTTCAACATTATTATCTCCTATTTTAATTGTTGAATCTTCTCCAAATTCTTTTACTAATAAATCCATTAATTGATTATCAGTCTTATAATCAAAAAGAGTTTCTATATATGTAATAGCTGAAAAACTATCAATAATACTTTCTTTTTCATTAATGAAGCCTAAAACAACATCTAAATAATTATTATAATTTTCTCTAATATTAAACTTTTCATTTATTAATCTTAGCAAATCTCTATTTCTTAAATTTTTCTTGTAATCAACCTTATCACTAGTAGTATTAATATAGTTTGTTTGAATAATACATGCTAACGATAACCATAAATACATTTCCTTTTCTTCCTCAGAAATCTCACAATTAAATTTAGATGTTAATTCATATATTAGTTCATACTCTGTTTCTATTACTTCTTTATCATTAAACATATCATAAACATTTTCTCTAATCATGAACTTATTATATACATCAAAAATTGAAACAACACATTGTAGATAATTTGAAAAATCTAGTTTACCAGAATTCGTTTTACTTAACATATCTTTTGTTATTCCTTTTACCATCCTTGCAAAAGACTTTTCATTAGTAGTAGCATTTCTTCTTTCTCGAACAACTCTTGTTATAGGTTCTTTAGGTTTTTCTTCCTCATTATGCACTGCATTACTATTTTTAAATGAAAGTAAATGATTTCTAAATGAATGGAAAACACTATGATTAGCTTTAAATATTTGATCTAATGTTTTTTGTTTTATTTGAACTTCATCAGATAATTTAAAATCATAATCAATAAAATCTTCTTTTTCTTCTGTTATTTCGGAATCTTCTTTTTCATCATCTTGAATATAATAATCTAATTTTTCATTAAAAATATCATACATAAAACTGAATCTAGATATTAATTCAATTCTGTCTTTTAGATATTTGTCTGGTTCTGCATTTATATCAGGATTTACATTAATGTTTGGAATCCTGTTAATTACTTCAAGATTTCTATTATGTTCAATTTCTTCTATATCATTTAAATAACAACTTGATGTTTCTTCTTCTTCATTATATTTAAATACTATAGTAAAAATACCACTTAATTCATTTAATAACTCTATCGGTATAGAGATATTTAATAGGTTTTCATCATATGAAAAATCTAATTCATTCTCATGTATATATACTTTTAAGTTATCGTATTTTTCTTTAAATTTGAAAGTTAATGTATTTAGATAATTATTCATAAAAGAATAATTCTTTTTTATAGGAAGATCTACTGTTAATAATTCACTTTTAAAATCAATATTTTCCTCTATACAAAAATTATTAAAGAAATAATCATACTCATTAATAGTACCTTTTGATATAAAATCACATTCTGCATTTCCTCCAGAATTAATAGATTTAAATAATGCTGCTTGTGTACAATTAGCACTTCCATATAATACAAAAGAATTATCTTTTGTAATAAATCTAATTACTTTACCATGATAAAAATGATATGAACCATTATCTATAAATTTATTATATAAATTCAATTCATAATTATTTTGATATTTTTCTGGGAATGTATTTCTTTCATTTTGTATATATAACTTTATTCTACTTTTATTAAACTTTTCGGAAATTTGTTTTAATGCAGAAACTTCCTTATCAAAATATGGAACTGCTATATCTATTTCAGTTACTTCATCTGGAATAATACCATATACTTGATCAATAATTGCTTCATTAACATTTGTAAGCAATTGTGTATTTAGTTCATATTCATTATTTAATCGATAGTATGGATAATTTTTTATAGATTGTATTAGATTATTATCTCGCTTATCAGTTTTTTCATTTATATCAATAAAATAATTCATAGCTGATTGAATTAAGGATAATGTTTGTGGTGTATTTTCATCATAATCAAAAACATTTCCTATTTCGTTATTTATAAAATATCCATTTGTTGTTAAATTCCAACTACCAACTATTAGTCTTGCTTTATTCTTACCTAGTAATAATATTATTTTAGGATGAAAAGATGAATTTATATTAACTGGAGTTGCATAATATCTTTTTCCTATATAACTAAGTTCTATATTATCTATTGCTTTATTATATTCTTTTGAATCAACAAAAACTGATACTTTTCTAATTCCATTATCATATAATTTATTTAATATACATTTTTCAAAAAAACTTATTTCAAAATTGAAAGTTGTTAATAATGCGATATCATATTTTCTACTTTTTTTAAGTATTTCTAATATATTAATTCTTTCCATTATTCAGCACCTCCATTTAAAAGGTCTAAATCCTTCATTACTTGCATTAGCTGAATAAATCTATTTCCTTGAAACTCAAATGAAAACTCTGATTTTTTAAAATAATATCCATCAGTTATTTCATAATAAAATCCATCTCTTCCTGCATACATTTTTTCTAATGCAGTTGTATAATGATGATCAATCAACCAATTATCCATCACATAAGTGATAAATTCATAAATTGGTTTGTTTATATTCTTATTAACTAGTTTAAACAATTCATCAATGGAAACTGGATATCCATACATAAAGTATTTTTTATTTTCTTCAGAAAAATCTTCTCTATTATAAAAACGATTATATATTGATAACAAGATTTTGATACCATTTGCAACATTATTACTATAATTTGCAGACTTCCCATTACTTGAACCTTGTTTAATCATATTTTCTCTATCATCAAAACTATAATTACAATTATTAATAATAGAAGCTAGGTTATCATTAATATTAAAGTCAAAAGAAGAATCTTCTAAAGAGTATTCTATCCATTCTTTTTTTGTTTTTGGTTTTTCCAAAATATTTAACATGTATTTCCAAATAAGTTCTAGTGCAGCTGCAAAGTATTGCCTTCCTATTACTATTTCCCAAGAATTAATAATATCTTTTAATTCTTCTGGAAATACTCTATTTTCACCTCTAATTGAATAATAATCAAATAATACTTTTCTAGCAAATGGTCTATCATCCAAATATATATTTTCTTTGTTATTCAAAAATATAGCATAATTATATGAACGATTATTGATTCTTTCTGAAAATAATGAATTTCTTAATAATTCTTTACAATTATCAAACCCTTTTAAAGCTAAATTAATTGTTTTTCCATATTCTATTAAAACCTTTTTAGGAACTGGGTTTTCTTTAAGTCTATAATCTATATTTTTAAAATATTCAGTATTCTTAATAACATCTTGAAAAGATAAGGCCATTTTTTCACATTCTCCAGTCAATGTTGGGAAAATATCCCTCTTACCATTTTCATCTTCTCTATAGAAGATATATCCCATAGAAAATAATCCAGCATTAAAATACTGCATCCCACCAAATTGGGTTTTAAAATAACTCCTATCACATTCAAAATAATCATTAATATTATTTTTTATATTCTCTAATGTTTTTTCTGTACCAACAAGATTAGTTCTATCTGAATCCTCAATTAATAGTTGTGATAATACAAAAAAGTAATCTTGTCTTTTTAAAAATTGATCAAAACTTTTGTAAGTTCTTTTTTCAACTTTTACATTTTTGTAGTAGTCATAATAAATCCAGCACATAAAAGCCCAGTAAAATGGTCTAGGTGTAACAGTATTAATAATAGGACATATTTCAGCAGAAATGCTGGTTGCTACACTCTCAACTCCCAAGGAATCTCTTGTAGTAAAATTTGTTGTAAAAGTATTTAATTTTGGACCGTTATTCATAATACACCATCTTTCATTCTATTTAATTATAACATTTATCTATTAAAAATAGAAGATTAGCATTCTATAACTAATCCCCACATGAATCTAGATTTAATTCTTTCATCAACATTTTCTAGTTCTTCAGGATGCGAATTAGATGAAATAATCATATGAATCCCTTCGTTGTATAATTGATTAAATATTTCGAATAATAATTGTCTTGTATTTAAATCATTATTTAATTCATGAATATCTTTAAAAAATACAAATGATGTAGAATTAAACAATTCAAAAACTTCATTCAAAGTTTTATTTATATATTCCTTATTGATGTCTTTTGCATTTATTACTACATAATCAATTTTTTTATTTCTGCTAGTTTGTTGTATATATTTAAATGATTGCTCTAATATTTCACAATTTGAATTATATATATAAATTGGATTTAAATAATCACTCTTTTCTTCTAATGCAGTATTAATTACTGCTTTTGTATAATCATTATTATATTTAGATATATTATCTTTCAATCTTTTTCTCCAATCACCAAATTCAGACCATTCTTCATAATTTTTACGTTCTTCAAAACGTTTCTCATATTCATTTTGATAGCTATTATTTAAAATCAGTTTTACTTCTTTAATTTTACTTATTGAAACTTTATTAAATTCTTCAATTATTTTGTCATAATAATTATTTTTAATATAATTTAAGTGTACCTTCATAGGAACTTCAATAATTAAAACACCATTATCAATTGAATTTACTTTTAAATCTTCAAACCATGTACTATATGTTAATTCAGAAATAGTTGATTTTATATTTTTTAGTACAATTTCAAAAAGTAATTCTAAGTTTGCTTCTACCTTGTCGTTTTTATAAATTATATTATTCAAATCAGCTAATTCATTAATATTAATATCAAAGGCTTTACTAAGATCAATTGCTTGATATAAATCAGGAACGGTTTGTTCAGTTTCCCAATTAGATATTGTTTGCCTAGTTACATTTAACTTTTCTGCTAAATCTTCTTGTGTCCATCCTCTTTCTTTTCTTAATTTTAAAATTTTATCACCTATATTCATTTTCTCACCTCAAAATCATTCTATACAAATAATTACTTTCTTTCTATCAAAAATATTTGACATTGATTATCAAAAAAGCAAAGATATTTAACATTTATATTATAACATAAAAAAAAGAAGACAATTATTCTTCTATGTTAAACAAATATTGTTCAGGTAGTTTTTTGAAATCATATGATTCTTTTGAAAAATGATGATCTTGATTTTCTATTATTTCATAACTAAAGTTTTTCTTTAAAATCAACTTTAATAATTCTGTATATTGTATTGATTGGTCTAAACTCCCATACACCATTGTTATTTTTTCACCTTCGAAATTATTAATACCTGCTTTTGTTTTGTGATAGTTTAACATTAATGGAGCATTAACCAATAACATTCTTTTAATTTCTGGATATTTGTATCCAAACCACGCTCCTATTAAACCTCCATTAGAATGTCCCATATAATATACTCTATATCTTTTCATATTATTTTTTTTACAATAATTTTTAATAACCTCCATAGCATTATCTAAAGGATTATTTCCATCAAATGGATTTGATGAACATATAACTGTTGAACCAAATTTTTTATTAATAATATTAGCTATCTTTAAATACTTATCATTATATCCATACATTGAACCATCTTGACCTGCTTTTATGAATAATATAGTACTATCACCTTTTATTATTCCATAGTCAATGGTAATATTCTCATCAAATTCTTTATGTATTTCAATATCAAATTTCATATTACCACCACTTTTTTATTTATTTAATAAAATTATAGCATAAAAAAAGAACTGGTGGTATATCAGA
>CACZOQ010000104.1 GCA_902782835.1 uncultured Erysipelotrichaceae bacterium
ATATTCTATGGTAGCCTGTACGGAATTCGAATCCGTGAATGTTACCTTGAGAGGGTAATGTGTTAAGCCACTTCACCAACAGGCCATGTAAAATTACATTAATAATTTATCATACAATCTTAAAATAATCAAGGGAAAAGACATTGATTTTAATTCAATGTCTTTTTAATTTCTTCCTTTGCTTGTATAACGGTATCATCTGGAATCATTACCCAATCTGTTAAATTGGATAAGTGAACTTTTTCAAACGTATCTACTCCATTTACGGATTGTGTTTGGATGTTCCAATTGTTACCATTATTCAATATATCTTTTATTGTGGAAGTGATAATTTCTTTTGGAACATCTGTTTCATATAAACTATCTAATGTATTTAATGTTTCATTATAATGTAAAATGGTATCGGTACTAATTAATTTTTTAAAGATGGCAATCATTATTTTTTGGCAGTTTTGTTGACGTACTCGATCTCTTCCTGGGAATGCATTTCTTTCTCTTGCGACTGTTAGGGTTTCGATTCCATTTAATGTTTGACAACCTTTATGAATCGTTAATTTCTTACCATAGTCAACAAAACTATTATTTACTAAGGCATGTGTTGTAGTGAAGTCATAGTCACTACAAAATTCAATTCCTCCAATATAATCTACAACCGTTACTAAACTATCGGAGTTTACTGTTACACTATAATCTATTTGAGTATCAAATAATGCTTCTAGAGCTTTTCTATTACTATCTGGTCCATATGCATTCATGAAACTTAACTTGTCTTTTCGGCCATCTTTATCTGGTACTTCTATATAGTAATCTCTTGGAATAGATGTTAGTAATACGGTATGGGTTTTACTATTAATGGTTGCTATCATATTTAAATCCATTAATCCAGCAAAATCTGTTCCTCCGATAAAGACATTAAATTTATCGGTTCGAGCCATTTTATTTTGATCTTTTTTCGTGAAAATATCAAATTCATATAATATGGTATAATCTGCTTTTTGATAAGTATTTGTAATCGAAAATAATACTTCATATGATGCTTTTTCTACTAGTGCAAATGAGTCTGTTTCATTTGTTAGATTTTCAAACATCGTTCCGATATCTTCATATTCTTTTTCTTTTACAGGATATTTTTCATTTAATTTGTTAATAGCATTTATTCGATTACTAATTTCTTTATATGTTGCAATTTCTCCTGTTATATCTTTTTCTTGTAAATTTTTACTTGTTTTACTTAATACGTAATAGGTAGTTTTTGAATAGGATGTTTTTAATTTAAAGGATTCTTCTATAAAGTTTTGAGTTGCTGCTAGATAATAAATTCCTATTATATTTGTTCCTAATATGATACATAGAATAATGGTACCAATTACTTTTAATGGTGTTTTTTTATGGACGTTAATAAATAATGTCCCTATTATATTCATTAGGATGATTATAATGGAGATTCCTATGATATATTTGGTTGGTAGAATATCTAATCTTTTTAAAAAACATAGAAAAGTGATGGAAATGATCATGGTTAGTAAGCTTAATAGATTTCTTTTTCGAAATAATTTATGTTTTATAAGTCTTTTAGATATTTTTAGCTTCTTTTTTTTCTTTTTATTCTTTTTTTCCATATACTCACCTCAGCTTCTTCATTTTATCATATTTTTGTATTTTTCGCAATAATTATAAAGAAGAACCAATTATAGTTCTTCTTTATGATTTACTGCATTGATTTCTCTATTACGGATTAATTTATTATTCAATGTAATAGATTCTTCTATTTCTTCAATATTAAATGTTACTTTTTTGTCTTCACTACCCTTTGTTATAAGGGTTGATTTTACATTACTGATAAAGGTTTCATCCTCTACATATTCTGCTAGATCTTTCATTGCTCTATTGAGTGATTCATTATTTAAACTCTTTTCTTCTACTACTTTTTTTATTTTAACGGCTTTTTCTTTAATATTTTTAATTCTTTCTAGATTTGCATATATCATTTTATTTTTTTCTTCATTATAATGAATATTCGCTTCTTTTATTTCATATTTGTAGAGAATATTTTTATATGCTTGCGTTAGAAATGTTAAACTAAATGCTAGAAAGATAATGAAGTTGGTATAATGATCTTTTAATAATACTCGAATCATAGGTATATTTTCGATAGAACCTTGAAAAAAACCAAATAATAATAATGTGAATATTGGAAAGATATTTAATATTGTATTTCCATTACTAAAACATTGGATTAGTGTTAGTAATAAAGAACTGATTGCTATTCCTAGTAATAATGTATTAGATGTTTTATAAAAGATGGAGATAAATCCTATTATAATGATTGATATAGCGAATGATAATACGATACTATTACTTTTTAATTCTTCTTTTATTTCATCTTTATGTTTAAAAATATTCATTTTTGTTTTTTCTTTTACTTTATTTTTCATACCGTCCCTCCTATGTATTATTTTACTATGAATCTAAAAGAAATCAAGAAAAAAGAAGAATTATTCTTCTTCCTTTTTTGGAGTATTAGCTATATATGTTTTTAATGCATCAATTAATTTATCAACATATGCACAACTCATAAAACATATAACCGAATCTAGTTCATCAGCTAATTTATCGATTGTATCTTCACTAATGATATCAGCTCCTTCTATCTGATCTGTAATTAGATGAGATGTTACTCCTGGATAATCTTCTTGTTTTTCACGATTACAATCTATTTCTGTTAAGAATACTCTATCTGCCACTTGTAAGGCATCTACGAACTCATTTGTGAAGTCTTTTGTACGTGAATAGGTATTTGGTTTAAATACGACTACAAGGCGTTTATTAGGGTATTTTTGACGGGCTGCTTCTAGTGTTACTTTTATTTCGGTTGGATGATGAGCATAGTCATCAATAATAATTGTATTTCTTATTTTTTCAATAGCAAAACGTCTTTTAGCATTTTTGAATGTACGTAATGCCGTTGTAATCTTGTCTTTTGGTATTCCTATCTCTCTACAAATTAATATTGCTGCGCAAACATCTGAGACCATATGTTTTCCAAATAATGGTACCTCAAAACTACCATACAGTTCTTCTTTTATAAAGATGTCAAATCGAGAACCTTCTTCTGTTAGTTTCAAATTCTTTATAACGGCATCATTATTAAAACTAAATCCATAGAATATGACTTTGGTTTTATAGTTTATTTTCTTTACTTCTGCATTATCTCCGTTTGCTACTACTAAACGGTTTGTTTGATTGGCAAATATTTCAAACGCACCACGTATATCATCGATATCTTTATAACATTCTAGATGCTCTGCTTCAATATTTGTTATGACAGAATACATTGGGTGATAAGCTGTAAAATGACGATTAAATTCATCACTTTCTACTACAAAATAATCATTGGCTGAGGATGCATATCCGTCTCCTGCTCCAATAAAGTAGTTACAGCCACCATTTTCTTCTAATATGTGTTTAATGAGTGACGATGTCGTTGTTTTTCCATGAGTACCACTTACTCCAATGGAACGAAACATATTAATGACATCCCCCATTAATTCATTATATTTAACAATTTTTAAGCCTAGGCTTTTGACTCTTTGTATCTCTTTATGATCTTCTTTAAAGGCAACACTATAAGTTACAATTGTATCTGGTTCAATGGTATGGTTTTGATCATAATAAATTGGTATATTACGTTCTTCTAATCCAACTTGAGTGAATTTATATCCTGTTGCATCATCATATCCAGATACACTATGCCCTAAATCATTTAATATTTGTGCAAGTGTTGACATCCCAGTTCCTTTTATTCCTATACAATAGTATTTCATAATCACACTTCCCTTTTTTAAATTATATTATATGAATCATTCTGAAGTAAAGTTTCTAGACTTTACTTTACATATTCTTATTCTTGTATTTGTTTTTTTTGTGAATAGATACATCCACAATAATTTTGTCGGTATAGTTGATATTGTTTAGATAACTCGATACTTCTTTTATATCCATTTTTCTTTTTAAAATCTGAATATAAATATTGAGTTTGGTATGTTTTTTCTAATTCTTTTCCTATTTCATTTAGCCAATCACTATTTTTATAGGGAGATAATGTTAAAGTTGTTGTAAAATATGAGAAATTGTTTTCTTCTGCTATTCTGGCAGTTTCTTCTAATCTTAATTTGTAGCATTTATAACATCTTTTTCCTCTTTCTGGTTCTTGCTCTAATCCTTTTGCTATTTCATAGAACTTATCTGGCTCATAGGCACCTTCTATGAGGTGTATTGGATACTTTGTTTTCATTTCTTGTATTAGTCTTTTTACTTCTAATACCCTTTTTTTATATTCATCTTGTTCTGTAATATTTGGATTATAATACAATATTGTTATTTCAAAATAATTTCCAAGTCGCTCTAATACAGCACTAGAACATGGGGCACAACAAGCATGTAGAAGTAGTGGTTCCCCTTCTTTTATTTCTTTGATCTGTTTTTCCATTTCTAAATCGTAATTCATTTTCTCACCTATTGTTTTTATTATATCATAAATGAAAAAGAGTTAGGCTTTATTTTTATCTAACTCTTCTTTTTCTAATTGTTTATAATCAACTTTACTATATAGTGTTTTGGGAAATTCTTTTCTAATTTCAAAATCTTTTGGTACTGCGAAGACAGATAAAGTCTCTTTACACATATCTTTTAATTCTCTTTTTAATTTTCCAGAGTCTGAATATCCTTCATTTAAAATTAAGAAAGCTTTTGGAACATGCATTTTATATGGATGTGGGATTCCTATCACACAAGCTTTTTTGATGGCTGGATGTGTCTCTAATACTTCTTCAATCATACTTGGATAGACATTAAATCCTGAGACGATAATCATTCTCTTTAATCTTTGCGTGTAGAAGATAATTCCATTAGAAGCTATATAACCAATATCTCCGGTATGTAACCATGTTTTTCCATCTTTATGTTTCCGTAACATGTTTTTCGTTTCTTTTGGATTATTTAAATATCCGGTCATTAATGTTGGACCATTGACACAGATTTCTCCTTCTTCTCCTAATTCTAACTCTTCTCCTGTTTCTGGATTGCAGATTTTATAACTATTTCCTACCATTGGAATGCCAATACTACCTGGTTCATTTGTTCCAGGGAATGTATAGGCTGTTGCTGCAACGGATTCTGTCATTCCATAACCTTTCATAATATTGACATGAGCTCCGTGTTTATGTAGGAATTCATTGATTTTTGTTTCCATAGGAATGGATAAATAATCTCCACCACTGACAATATATTTTAATTGAGACATGTCTACATCATCAAATTTTTTATTACTCATCATTCCTTCCCATAATGTAGGAACTCCTAAGATGACATTTGGCCGATCATTTTTCCATATTTTGTAAAAACGATTTGGTTCATATTCTGGCATTAATATCGTCTCTACTTTTAAACATAATGGTGTATGGACACATACTCCTAAACCAAATCCGTGAAAGATTGGTAAAATGGTAACTATTTTGTCTTTTGGTCTTACGTCTATGACATTTACGGCAGATTGTTGAGCTAAAGCGTTGAAACTATAGTTTGATATCATGATTCCTTTTGGAGTACCTGTTGTTCCGCCACTATGTAGAATTACAGCGGTATCATCTTTTTTGACATCTGCTTTGTAATCTTTATTATAAGTTAGGCCTTTTCCCATAAATTCTTTCCAACTCATATAATCTTTATCTCTTAGACTTGGACGTTTTGTTTTAATACTTCTCGTTAGTGTATATCCAATACTTAAACCTAATGGCATACTTAGTTTCGGTGATACTAATATTGTTTTATAGACTAATGTATCTTCTAATACTTCTTTATAATTTTCATAATCAAAGTCTACTAAAAATAAGAATCGACTTTTATTTTCTTTTAGGTAAAATCTAATTTGTTCTGGACTACTCAAAGGATGTACCATGTCAGCAATTGCTCCTATTTTATTACAGGCATAGAAGGCATAAATAGCTTCTGGCATATTCGGTAGACAGATTGTTACAATATCTTTTTCTTTTACGCCGAAACTTCTTAAGGCTCGTGCACAAATATTGATATTATCTAGAAATTCATTATAACTAATACGGTTTTCAAAGTAATTTAAGGCTATGTAATCTTTATCTTCCCCTACTCCATCTATCATAAAGTCATAGATAGATTTATTGGTAAATTTAATACTTCTTTCTTCTCTGGAATAATAATCTAGCCATGGTTCATTTTTATGTCTTTTTTTGAATAACATCGTAAAAATATCTTTTATGGTTTTCATAGTATCTCTCCTATCTAAACACTATTTTTATTCTACTCTTTCTTTTCTGAAATAGCAATCTTTCTTTCAAAAAAAAGGTTTTTCAACCTTTTAAATATCTGTTCGAGCAAGAATTTCTGCTGGCCTTTTTCTAATTGTATTAAATACTGGTATTAATCCAACAATTAGATTGAAACCATATATTAAGATAATACTCATTAAAACAATTCCATAGTTCATCGTGAATAAGTCTTTTAATGTAGGAACTTTAGCTAATAATCTAATAATATAGGAACTGATTAATACCCCTGGTATTGCAGCAATGGTAGTGATTGCTATAATTTCTCCTATAAACATGATATAGATATCTTTCTTTTTTACTCCGATTGCTCGATAGATTCCTACTTCTTTAATTCTTGATAAGAAAGATGAACGCATCATCAATAAGATTTCTATTAATGATATTCCTAAAATAATTCCAGAACTTATAATGGATGTTTGAACCATACTTTGTCTAGATTTTTTATATTTTTCTAAGCTGCTAATGTAGCTATCTTTGATATTTAGACCATATTGTTCTCTTCCGATTTGTAGTGTTTTTTCTTTATTTAAACTATATACAGCAATATTTGATGATTTTTGTATGAGTTTTGTTCGGATCATATTTGGATTGACTAAGTATGTTTCTAATTCATCTTTGGATGTATAATATCCCACTACTTTTAGTTTTTGTTCATTAATTGTTTTTTTCACTTCTTTATTTAATGGATATTCTTCTTTGTTGTTAATATTAATAATCGTTTCATAATCGTTGATTGGAAGTCTGCCTTCTTTTAAAGTAATTCTATTTAAATATAGATTGTAATCATCAATTTCTTCTTCATTTTCTACGACTTCCATCATTCCATCAAAATTGTTTAGATAGCTTTCAGCGCTTTCATCTTCTATTTTTTCAACGTGATATAAAATGTTTAGCATTTGATTTCTAGACGTATAAAATGATGGACTACCACTATCTACAATACCAACGATTTTAAAATCATTTAGATTTTTAACTTTGACGATTTTTCCTAAGTAGTCTTCTACTTTAGTTAACCCCATCATCTTTGGTATATCCTCTTTTGCTGCTTTTTCGATGACTAATGTATCTACCAATATTTCTTGTTCAGTTACTGGTAGATTACCATAGATTAATTGATCACCTGTCACCATTTCCTGGCTTGCTAAACTTCCTTTTACAGGAACAGAATATTTCGATGTTTGATAATAATTCTCTGGTTTGATTTCCAGTTTTATAATGGAATCTGTTGGTATGATATATTCTGCACCGAGATTTTGCTCTAAAGTATTATAATCGTTTATTTTTATTTTCTTTGTTTCTATTACTAAGTAATTTCGATTATTGTTTAAGAAATCTTTTTCTTTTATTGTTAAAGTATTAATAATACTACTAGTTGCAGAAACTATAAAGATTCCAGATATAAAGAATCCTATTAATAATATTTTCTTTAGAATTGAATAATTCATTACTTTTTTAAATCCATTGGTAATTAATGTAATAGGATTAAAAATGGACGAGTATCTTAATTTTTTAGGATTATTAATTATATTACTATAATCAAATTCATATTTATCAATATCTTCTTTGGAAATATTTTGATGATAATCATTAACCATTTCAATGGCAGAATTGTCATCTATTATTTCTATTTTTTTATGATCTAATGATTTTATATAGATATTATTATCTTCTACTACAATGGATACTTTTAAGTTATTTGGAGAATTTGAATATACTCGTATATCATCTCTAAATTTATCCATATAGATATAATCTTTTAAGTATAGTGTATCTGATCTTTCATAGTCTAATTCGGATTGTTCTTCATTTTGATAATCATTTTTGATTTTTCCATCTTCGATTTCTATGATTCGGTCAGCATAGAATTTTGCTAAAGAATTTTCATGAGTTACCAAAATTACTAATTTGTCTTTTGAAATTGCTTTAATGATATTCATGATTTCAATTGAATTTTTACTATCTAGATTTCCTGTTGGTTCATCAGCAATAATAATATTTGGATTTTTAACGATTGCTCTAGCTATACCAACTCTTTGTCTTTCTCCCCCTGATAACATGTTACATGGTCGCTTTTTGTAACGAAGCATTCCTACTTTATCTAGGACATAAC
>CACZOQ010000105.1 GCA_902782835.1 uncultured Erysipelotrichaceae bacterium
TAGAAGCGAAAAAATATTATAAAGATATAGGAGAAGAAGTAAAAGCTGAAGTACTAAAATATAACACAGATAACTATATTCATTTGTATAGACTAGGAAATAATTATAATTATTTTTATAATTTAATGCCACCATCAACAGGAAAAATAAAAGATTTTGATTTAACATATGAAAGTACTAGTGGACTAGTATTAAGATTTCCAACAGTATACATAAAAGACAAAATTCCTAATTATATTCATCATCCTAAAATGTTTGACGTATTTAGAGAATTTAAGCAATGGGGAAAACTAATTGGCATAGAAAATTCTGTGGATTTGAATAGAGTAGTATCTACAGGAAAAATAAGTGATTTAATAAAAATAGATGAAACATTACAAAGCAATAGATTACTTAACATTGCTAAAACAATCAATGATAAAAAAAATGAAGTAAAAATAGTTTTAATTGCTGGACCATCATCATCAGGAAAAACCACAACATCAAGGAAATTATGTATGTATTTAAAAAGCTTTGGATTAAAACCTAAAACAATTGGAATGGATGACTATTTTGTTGACAAAAAAGATAATCCAGTAGATGAAAATGGGAATCCAGATTTTGAGTGCCTAGAAGCATTAGATTTAAAACTTTTTGATAATCAAATGGCATCATTATTAAGAGGAGAAAAAGTAAAAATCCCAACCTATAATTTTATATTAGGAGAAAAAGAATTTCGAACCGATCTGCAACTTCATGAAAATGATATTTTAATAATAGAAGGTATACATGCACTTGATAAAAAAATACTAACAAATATTCCGAAAGAAAAAAAATATAAGATATATATATGTCCTTTAACTGAATTAAATATAGACAATCATAATAGAATTCCAACAACAGACAATAGGCTACTTAGAAGAATTGTAAGAGATAATAGAACAAGAAATTATTCAGTTGAAGATACATTAAAACAATGGCCAAGCGTTAGAGCTGGAGAGGAAAAATATATTTTTCCATTTCAAGATGAAAGTGATGCTACTATAAATTCAGCAGCAATATATGAAATAGGTGTTTTAAAAACATATGCTGAACCACTATTGTATTCAGTAGAAAGCGATTCTCCATATTATGAAGAAGCAAAAAGATTGATTAGATTCTTAAGGTTATTCCTTCCAATTCCATCAGATTCTATACCTGAAGATGCTGTTATTAGAGAATTCATCGGTGGAGGATATTTTCACGAATAAGAAATCTACATTTTTGTGAAAATGATAAAAAAAACAATTCACAATTTTTGTGGATTATTTTTTTAATAATATTATTTATTGAAAATTATGTTTATCTTCATTGCTATTATCAGATAGAAACAGAATTGATGAAGAAACTATCTATGTAAATGATTTAGGAATTGGTAAAATTCAAGAATTTGAATTATTTAACTATATTAGCTTTGATAAATTAGAATATGTGAAGGTTTCAACATTTATAATAATAGAAAATTTTAATTAAAAACATCCACAATAATTGTGGATTTTTGTAAAGTGAAATGTAAAAAATATCTGTGGATATTGAAAGCATGTTTTAGAAAATATATAATAAAATTAGGAGGATGAAAAATGATAAAAGTAGCAATTAATGGATTTGGAAGAATTGGAAGACTATGTTTTCGACTAATGGAAGAAAGCCCAGAGTTTGAAGTAGTAGCAGTAAATGATTTAACTGATGCAGAGCAACTAGCATATTTACTAAAATATGATACAAATCATAGAAATTATCGTATCGATGAAATTCATGCAGAGGAAGATTTTATTGTAGTGGGAAGTAGAAAAGTAAAAGTATATGCAGAAAAAGATCCCGCATTATTACCTTGGAAAGATTTAGAAATCGATGTAGTATTTGAGTGCACAGGTTTATTTACATCTGATGAAAAAGCAATGGCTCATATAAATGCCGGGGCCAAACATGTAATTATCTCAGCACCAGCAAAGGGAGATATTAAGACAATTGTATACAATGTTAATCACAAAATATTAACTGGAGATGAAAAAATCATATCAGCCGCAAGTTGCACAACTAATTGTCTTGCACCAGTAGTAGACGTACTAGACAAAGAATTTGGAATAGAAAAAGGATATATGACAACTGTTCACGCATATACAAATGATCAAGCCTCATTAGATATAGCACATAAAAAAGGACATTTAGCTAGACGTGGACGTGCATGTGCAGCAAACATCGTTCCAGCATCAACAGGAGCAGCTTCTGCAATCGGTTTAGTATGCCCTAATCTAGCAGGAAAATTAGATGGAACTGCTATGCGTGTTCCAGTACCAACAGGTTCAGTTGTTGACTTAACACTAGAACTTGGAAGAAATACAACAGCTGAAGAAATTAATGAAGTATTACGCGCCCATACAAATGAGACACTTGAATATACAGATGATCCAATCGTATCAAGTGATGTAATTGGTAGACGTTGTGGTTCATTGGTAGATGGATTATCTACAAATGTACTAGAAGTAGAAGGACGTCAATTAGTAAAAGTAGTATCTTGGTATGATAATGAAATGAGTTATACTGCTCAGATGGTAAGGACTGCTAAATATATGATGAGTAAATAAAAATGTCATTATTATAATTAGGAGTTAATATGAAAAAAATATCATTTAAGTATTATGATAGTTTAATAAGAGACATATTAATACTTGCACTAATACTAATATTAACTTTACCAAAATTCATTATTAGTGAAGTAGAAAAAGATATAGGTTTTTATTGTGAATTAGTAGTATTTACTTTGCTTAGTATCTTAACAATTTATGATTCCTACAAAATTATTAAGAAAATAAAAATACATGATGAGGTTTTAAAAAAAGGTATGAAAATTCCTGGAGTGATAATAAGACCAGAACAAGAAATAACATATAATGAAGATGGATTCAAGGAAAAACATTATTATCTATATGTGAAATATGTAGATTCAAAAACGAATGAAGAGAAAGAATTTAAAACAGAAGAATTAGCGTTCAATCCTTTTAAAAAACTGAAATCTAATAAATGTAATGTGTATATTTATAATGAAACAATAATAGCAGAAGATTTTGAAATAGCGAAAAATAAAGAAGAAAGAGTATTTGAAGAAAACAATAACTTTAAACCAGAAAAGGAAATAAAGAAGGTTGATCTGATAACTGTTTTAGCTATAATAATGATAGTTATTGCAAGCATAATTTTCATTTGTGCATTATTAAAAAAGTTATAATCATAAAAGAAAAACATCGCTAGATGTTTTTTTTATAACAAAAAAATGATATACTTTTAATAGATAGGAGAATTTGCTATGAAAACAATTAAAGATTTAGATATTGATAATAAGAAAGTAATAATTAGATGTGATTTTAATGTTCCAAAGAAAGATAGAAAAATTGTAGACGATACTAGAATAAAAGGAGCTCTTGAGACGATCAACTACTGTCTTGATCATCATGCAATCATTATTTTAATGTCTCATTTAGGAAGAGTAAAAGAAGAGGCAGACTTAGAAAAAAACAACTTAGAACCAGTAGCAACACGTCTTGCAGAACTATTAAAGAAAGATATTTTATTTAGTGATAAAACAAGAGGAGAAGAATTAGAAGGAACAATTGCCAGTATGGAACCAGGAGATATCATTTTAATTCAAAATACCAGATATGAAGATTTGAACGGTAAAAAGGAAAGTTCTAATGATGAAGAACTAGGTGCATATTGGGCATCACTAGGAGATGTGTTTATTAATGATGCTTTTGGAACAATACACAGAGCACATGCTTCTAATGTAGGGATTGCCGCTCACTTACCATCTGCATTTGGATTTTTAGTAGAAAAGGAACTAACTGTTTTAAATGAATTAAATAGTCCTGAACATCCATTTATTGTAATATTAGGAGGAGCAAAAGTTAGTGACAAGATAGGGGTAATTGAAAATCTAGTAAAAAAAGCAGATAAGATACTAATTGGTGGAGGAATGGCTTTTACTTTCCTAAAAGCAAAAGGATATGAGATTGGAAAATCTTTATTAGATGAAGAAAATATTGATTTTTGCAAATCAATTTTAGAAAACCATCCAGATAAAATTGTATTACCAATAGATTGTGCAGTTACAACAGAATATAGTGAAGAAGAACCATATAAAGTAAAGGATATTAGCGATATCTCAAAAGATGAGATGGGATTAGACATTGGAAATAAAACTGGTCAACTATTTAAAGATATTTTAAAAGATGCAAGTATTGTTGTATGGAATGGCCCATTAGGAGTATATGAATTTGAAAAATATATAAAAAATACAAATGAAATCTTAAAGTTTCTAGTGGAGAATAATATAAAAACAATTTTAGGTGGCGGAGATATAGTTGCAGCATCTGAAAAAGTAGGATATAAAGAA
>CACZOQ010000106.1 GCA_902782835.1 uncultured Erysipelotrichaceae bacterium
AAAAGGAAAGAGAAAAACTATTCCCATCTAGGACATTAGGATCATTTTTATGAAATTCATTCCATTTGTGAATATTATGTTTTTTCATAAGTTCTTCTAGTTCAAGAACGACTGTTTCTGAGATTTCTTTTTCTAATTTATCCTCAGGAGCAATACCAGATGCTTTGTAAGAAGCATTGTATTTTCCTTCTTTTTGTAATTCTACTTCATAAGAAAAATCAGCATTCATATAATATCCAACGGTATAAGAAAAGCGAAAAGCTTTAAGATCTTTAATATCCTCCTTTTTTACTTGATCTTTTGAATGAAAACATCCTATGATGAATAAACACATAATCATACCTCCTATTAAAATTAAAAATTTACGCATATTATTACCTTCTTACTAACAATATTATATCACTACAACAGTATAGATATTCAAACATTATTTATGATATAATAGAATCATTAGGAGGACAATATGTACGGAATGTCAGTTTTAATGGGAATATTTGGTTTCTTAATATTATTATGTGGAATATATTTATACACGGGACATAAGAATGAAGTATTATTATGGAAAGTACACGATATTAATAAGTTAACCATGGATGAACTAAAAAACATTGGAAAATGGACAATGCTTTCTAGTTTAATTCCTTTTATAATAGCTATTATAGGAGTTATATTTAAAATTTGATGAAGACAATAAGTCTTTTTTTTTATAAAAAAGTAGAAAATTTAAGAGAAAGAATATTGTAAAAAAATAGATTTAAAGTTATAATTAGATATAGAATTAGAATAATATGGGGTGATTTCTAGTGATAGTTAGATTAATCAAGAAAAAGAAAATCTACAATTTTACACTACCAACTAAAGTTAGTGGAAATTACTGGATTACGGATAATGACTATTTTGGAAATACTAGAAACTTAATCAATGTAGAAGAATATAACGGCGAATGGAAGATTAAAAGTGACTTTGAAACAAAGATTATGTCCGGAGAAAATGAAATAGAATCTGCAATCTTAAAAGATTACAGTTTATATTTCCTAAAAATCAATACGGATAATGAATATGTTATTTTATATTGCTCTCCTTCTCCTGAAAAAGAAATATTGAAGTTAAAAGTAGCTGACCAAAAAGAAATATTAATTGGAACCGATAATCGTGCTGAGATTTATTATAATTATCCTTTAGTATCAAAACAACAAACAAGATTAATATATAATAACGGAGTTTGGGTAGTTCAGGATTTAAATAGTAAATATGGAACATATGTAAATAATGTATCTATAACAACAAAACAGCTAGAATATGGTGACATTATTTTTGTCATGGGATTAAAAATAATCGTAATGAAAGACAGTTTAATCATGAATAATATTCCTACGTATTTAAGAATTGATGGTGGTTCTTTTGAAACGGTTGGAACGGTTATTCAGAAACAAACTGAATTTGATAATCCTGATGAAGAGGGAATTGAGTTCTATAAAGAAGATGATTATTTCTATAGAGCACCTCGTTTTAAAACCGGAATTGAAGAAACAGTTATAACAATTGATCCGCCACCAGCAGCTCAAGAAGAAGATAAAACGCCAATTCTATTTACCATTGGACCAATGCTTACAATGGCGATGATGTCTATGACAACAGGATATTCATCCCTAATGGGAGTAATCAATGGAACGATGGATATGGGAGCAGCCCTTCCAACATTATTGATGTCTGGAGCAATGCTTTCAACCATGCTATTATGGCCAAGTCTTCAAAGAAGATACCAGAAAAAGCAAAAGAAAAAGAATGACGCAGAAAGATTAACTAAGTATATGGCATACTTAGAGTCTAAAAAGGAAAAAATTCAGACAGAGATGAAGATTCAAAGACAGATTTTAATCGATAATTATCTTCCTTTATCACAAATAAAAGAAATCATATATCAGAAAAAAAGAAATCTTTGGGAAAGAGAAGTTGAACAAGAAGACTTCTTAGATTTAAGACTAGGTGTAGGGTCAACAGAATTAAGAGGAAAAATAAGTATTCCAGAAGAACACTTTTCACTAAAAGATGATGATTTACTACAAGAAGTTTACAAAGTAGGAGCATCATCAAGAACACTAGAAAATGTCCCTGTTTCCCAAAGCTTTATTCAAAAGAATATTGTTGCAATAATCGGAACAGGTGCTAATAAAAAACAATTTATGGATGGTTTAGTATTACAGATGCTAACATACCACAGTTATGAAGACTTAAAAATAATTGTTTTAACAAATGAACAAAATGAAAGTAATTGGGACTATTTAAAAATTGCCCCTCATAACTGGAGTAATGATAAAACAATCCGTTATTTTGCAACCAACTTAGATGAAGCAAAAGGTATTTCTTTGGAATTAGAAAAAGAGATGCAAAGTAGAAAATTCAAAGATTCCAATGGAAAAATGGAACTAAGTGGAGTAGACTATCACAAATATAAACCTTACTATGTAATCATCACAGATGATTATAAATTAGTAAGAGACATTGAACTTGTAAAAGATGTTTGTGAAATGCCTATTAATTATGGATTTAGTTTATTAGTAATCAGCCCAAGATTAGTAAACATTCCTAATGAATGTAAGACATTTATTAGTATAGGAGATAAAAAATCAGGAATCTTTGAAAGTGAATTAGTTTCTAATAAACAAAAAGAATTTGAAGCAGACTTTGATCCAACATTAAATATGCAAGAATGTTGTAAAATTATTGCGAATATTCCAATCGATATTGCCAAAGAAAATAGAAGCCTACCAGCTAGTGTATCATTTCTAGAAATGTATAATGTTGGTATGGTAGAGCAACTTAATATATTAAACAGATGGAAAATGAATGATCCTACTAAAACATTACAAACACCAGTAGGAATCGATAAATCAAGAGAACTATTTAAGCTAGATTTACATGAAAAAGCTCACGGACCACATGGTTTGATAGCAGGTATGACTGGTTCTGGTAAATCAGAATTCATCATCAGCTATGTATTATCAATGGCTCTAAACTATCACCCATATGAAGTATCCTTCATTTTAATCGACTATAAAGGTGGAGGTTTAACAGGAGCTTTTGAAAACCGTGAAACTGGAGTAAAACTTCCTCACTTAGCAGGAACAATTACCAACTTAGATACTGTTGAAATGAACCGTTCCCTAGCATCTATTCAATCCGAACTTCGTAAACGTCAAAGACTATTCAACGAAGCCAGAGATAAATTAGATGAAAGTACAATCGATATTTATAAATATCAAAGTCTATATCGAAGAGGATTAGTAGAAAGACCAATATCCCATTTATTTATCATTTCTGATGAGTTTGCTGAATTAAAAGACCAAAGACCAGAATTTATGGATCAGCTTATTTCAACAGCACGTATCGGACGTTCATTAGGAGTTCACTTGATTCTAGCAACACAAAAGCCTAGTGGAGTTGTTAATGATCAGATTTGGTCAAACTCTAAATTCCGTGTCTGCTTAAGAGTTCAAGATAAATCAGACTCTATGGATATGATTAAATGTCCAGATGCTGCAGAATTAAAGAATGTTGGTAGATTCTACTTGCAAGTAGGTTATAATGAACTATTTGCAATGGGTCAGGCAGCATGGGCTGGAGCACAATATTACCCAACAGAAAAAAGAAAGAAAAAAGTAGATCAATCTATTAATATTGTAGATAATGTTGGTTCGACTATTAAATCATTAGATACAAAACAAAATGAATTAGCTCAACCATCTCAAGGTGAAGAAATTTCTAGTATTATTAAATATATAGTAGACCAAGCTAAAAAAGTAGATGTCCATATTGATCAATTGTGGTTAGACAGAATTCCGGATGTTATCTTTATTGATAAGTTAAAAGAAAAATATCATTACGTAACACAGAAAAATGTTATTAACCCAATTATTGGAGAATATGATGATCCAGATAATCAAGCTCAAAACATTTTAACATTACCACTTTCTAGCGAAGGTAATACAATCGTCTTTGGATCAGCTGGAAATGGAAAAGAATTAATGTTATCAAGTATTATCTATTCATGTATTACAACACACGATTCAAGAGAAGTTAATTTCTACATTCTAGATTTTGGTGCAGAAACACTAACAATGTTTAAGAAAGCTCCTCATGTTGGAGAAGTCATTCTATCAAACGATGCAGAAAAAATTGCCAACTTATTTAAAATGATAGATGGAATCATCGAAGAAAGAAAGAAAATATTTGTAGATTACAATGGATCTTATGATTTTTATATTAATCATGGTGGAAAACAAATTCC
>CACZOQ010000107.1 GCA_902782835.1 uncultured Erysipelotrichaceae bacterium
ATAATATCATCTCCTAAAAATAATGTACAAATATTATATAGCACTTATTTTAGCAGTTGTCAACATAGAGTGCCAATAAAATAAAAAAAATAAAATAAAAAAAACAATGACAAATACTGTATGAAATATGACATTCTATTTGTATTTTAAAGAATAGAATGATAAAATAATTATTAGAGAATCATATAAAAGAAAAGGATGGTAATTATGGTATCAAGTGGAGTAATAAATGGAGATATTTCTTCCATCAAAACAATTTTTTCAAGTTACGATTCCACAGTAAGTGGATTAGCCGGTTCATGGTCTGGAGATTCACATGATAATTTCGAATCAAAAGCAAGTGAATTTTCCAGTAGTTGCTCAAATACAGTAATTAGTCAATTAAACAATCTAGCTAGTGCCTGCGATCTATATGAGCAATATATTCAAACAAAAAATTCTTTAGTAAATGCAGAAAACAGTTACCGTGAAGCAGTTGCTCAAGAAAATACTGCCAGTCAAGCTACCTTGAATCAACAAATAGCAGAACTAAACTCTCAAAAAACAGAGTTAAAAAGTAAAATCGAATCCCTATTAAGCTCTGTTGCTTCTCAACACATTGAAGCATCTTCCAATTCAGCTTCTGTTTCTGTTTCTGGAGGTTCAGGTATCAATAAGAATTGGACAGATGATGCGAACTTTGCATACTTTAATCAAAGTGGCGGCTGGGGTGACTATCGATATAGCAGTGGTGGAAAAAATACAATGGGTGCCTCTGGATGTGGACCTACTGCTATGGCTATGGTAATGACATCTTTAGGATATGATGTAAATCCATCTAAAGCTGCAGATTGGAGTGCAGATCATGGATACCATTCTGGCGGTGGTACCGACCACGGTTTTTTTACAAGTTATGCAAATGAAATGGGTATAACAAATAAAGAATTAAATGTTTCCAATGATTCAATTAAAACCGCACTATCCAATGGCGACTTAGTAATACTAAATGTAGCACCTGGAGATTTTACCAATTATGGTCACTTTATTGTTGCTAGAGGTTATGACAACAATTCTGATAGAGTGTTAATCGCCGATCCAAATCATACATCGAATAATGCTTGGTGGGATTTAACCCGAGTTACAAATCAAACAAAAGGATGTTGGGCATACTCTAACAAACAAACAGTATAAAAAGGGGGATTTATATGGCTATTTTTATATTAGAAACAGACGCTGTCACTTCAGCAGGAAGTACCATTTCATCTCTTGCATCACAAATGGAAAGCATTGCCAGTAGCATAAGCGGCTATGACACAACTTGTGAAGATGGTTTTGATTTTGCAGGAGCGAAAGATGCCATTGCTAAAAATGCTGAAGCACTTACAATAAAATTTCAAAATTCACAAAATATATTAGATTCTGTAGTATCATCTCATACAGAACTTCAAAGTTCTTTACAATTTGGAGGAGATACTGTTACGGATGCTGGAACTCCAAACTCACAGCCAACTGCTAATGATCAAGGAAGCTCCAATACTGGAGGAAATTACACTGGTAGTTATTCGGGAAGCTATTCTGGTAATTATTCAGGTAGCTATTCTGGAGGAGGATCCAACAGTTCTAATTCTTCTAGTAGTTCTGCTTCTGCTAAGATTAGAAATGCAACAACAGATAAATCATTACAAGAAGCTCTTTCATTAGCTGGAATCAGTACAGCAGAAATGAAAATAAATGGAAGCCCTAACGGATTCACTTCTGTAAAAGTAGATACAAAAGATGGAGAAAAACAATTTGATATCTTTGAACAAACACAATTCACTCAATGGAGTAATGGTGGTTGGAATTTAAGTGATAATGGTTGTGCAGTATGTAGTGTTACAACAATCATTAGAGCATACGGAGATGATAAATATAAAGATGCTACTCCTTCTGATATTATTAATGAAGGCCATGGTGGAGTTCCATTTAATTTCTTCGCAGACGGAATTAAAGATACCTTATCAAACTGTGGAGTAGATTTTGAACAAGTCAACTATGGACCTAATGATGCAGCTGCTATGGTAGAGCAACTAAAAAAAGGAACTCCTATGATAGTATCCGTAAGAGGAAATGGACAACAATATGCCAACTCATCTGGTCATACAATTGTATTATTAGGAATGACAGAAGACGGAAAAGTAATGATTGGAGACTCCTACTCTGCTTTTAACGGAAGCACTGTTTATACAAAAGAAGTAAATGAAATATTCTCAGTCATGTGTAATGACCCATGCAATAGTTATGATACAAAAGAAGTACTAGTCATTAATGGAAATAAAAATAATAATACTTCAAGTAGTAAAGATTTATTAAGCAGTAAAGAAAAAGACAATGCCGTAACAGTCTAAAAAAGGAGATGGTTATATGGCCGAAATGGAAGTTAAAAACTATCAAATTTTTAATGATGGTATAAAGTCCGTCCAATCATTAAATGAGGGGCTAGACACCAATAAGAATAATATATTAGAAAGCAAAACATCCCTAGATAATGATGCTGTTTTCATGGGGCCTATTTGTGATTCATGTTTAAAAGGTTTTTCCGAAGCAGAAGCTAAGATTCAAGCAATCACAGAAGATTTTTCAATCATTGCAACTTATCTAAACAATACATCTGAATCCTATCAAAAAGGAGATACAGATGCTCAAAAAACATTGGATAGTTCCCTTCAATCAACTATTACCCCCGGTACCACAACGACACTAGCTTCTGAATCAACAGATAAAAAGAATATTAATACCAGTAATTTAATACAAGGTTCTAACGTTGCCAATGCAGTAAGTAAATATTCACAAGAAATATCAAATGCTGAATATGCTACGATTAATAATAATTTCTTCTCCACAACCTCAAATGAAACAATTAATGGACAGCCAGTAAAAGTTACACATGTTGTTATTAATGATGGGAACCAAATAAATGGAGCTCCTGCAAATGGAAGTTATGGAAATGGTTTAGAAAAATCTTCTTCTGCTGCTAGTCGCTTAAATTCCAACATTCTAATAAATGGTAGCCATTTCACAACAAGTGGTTCAGAAGACTTAAAAGGAAATAATCACGTTGTTATTGTAAATGGACAAATCAAACAAGATGGAACAACAGGAGGCCAAGAATTATTACTAGATAAACGTGGAAATATATACAATGCTAGTGGAAAAACAGCTCAACAATTAGTAGATGATGGTGTTAAATACACATTTGCTTGTCATAGTACGCAAGTCATTCAAAATGGAGATACCTCTGCTAGTTATCTAGAACCAAGACAATATAAAAGAACTGTCATCGGACAGTCTTCTCCTGGAGAATACTATATTGTTACAGATACAACCTATAATAATCGGCTAAGTGATACAGCTGAATATCTAAAATCAAAAGGCTGTACAAATGCCTATAGTCTTGATCAAGGAGGAAGTGTATCTCTTGTCAGAAATAATACCTTAATCAATAATCCATCTGATTCTGATGGGGAAAGAGCTGTTGGAGATTTCTTATACTTCACAACAACATAAGAAAGGATATATATGAAATTTGATTTTCAAAATATACAATTTGATTATAATTCAAAAGTCATATTAACATATTTATTCATATGTTTAGGTGCTTGGTTTCTTAACAAATTAACACGAGGGAAATCCAACAAATACCTTTTTGAAAATTATCGTTCTTCTCCACTAAATCCTCTAACCTATATAAGACTATTTACTCACTGTATCGGTCATAAAGATTTAGACCATCTTATAAGTAATTTCTTATATATACTATTAGTTGGACCAATGATTGAAGAAAAGTATGGAAGTACAAACTTGATTATTATGTTTCTAATTACATCTTTCGTAATTGCTCTATTTAATATTATTTTTACAAATTATTCAGTATTAGGTGCCAGTGGAAATGTATACATGTTAATAACATTAAGTTCTTTCACAAACATTTCAGAAGGAAAAATTCCATTAACTGTTCTTCTAATTTGTATTTTTTATGTAATGGGAGAAGTAAAAAGATCCCTTTTAGAACATAAATCCAAAGTATATCATGATGGACATTTAATTGGTGCTTTATGTGGAATCATATTTGGAATATATTTCTTATATTTCAATACATTCCCATTCCTATAAAAAAACCTCTCAAGAGGTTTTTTTAATGAATTAATTACATATACTAGTTCCGTTTTCACTTATAACACAAGAATTTCTACCATCTGTTATACTTATTTTTCCTGTTTCATAAACTCTTACAGATAATCGGTCATTCGTACAAATAGTATGAACTTGCTCTCTTCTACAATGATCATCACCGAAAGCACTCACCAGTTGAGAAAGATTATCATCAAAAGAAACTCCATAATCCCCGCCATGTAAAGAATAAGCTTTCCCATCCACAACAAAAACAATATCAGATCCTTCAACAATAGACTGTTCATCAACTGCTAAACGAATAATATAATAATGAGAAAAAGATTCAAGTGCCTCTTTCAAATTCGTATAAACAGAAGTTTGATTAAGTCCTTGTCCAACTGTTTGAGAAGTATTGGAATAAACATATTGTTTCTGCTTAAAAGTCACAGTACTATCAATATGAAGATTACATTGGCAAGTAGCAAAAACACTTACTGGTATACATAACAAACATAAAATGAAAATAAACTCCTTCATAGATCGATACTTTTTATAACCAAAGAAAATTAAAACAAAGATAACAAAAGAAATAGCAATAAGCAATAAATAACTAGTTTTTTCATTAGATTGATAGGCATTCTCATCCGTTGATAATTCAAAAGGAATTGTTACAGAATCAATATACTCTCCATTCCTATAAATATCATCTGGTATTTTACGATTATATTGAGCCATCAAAATCATCGTTTTAGAAGAATGGGACTGAATCATTGTAGAATCATCTTCTGCCATAAGAATATAATCAACATATTCTGAATTACTAGAAATAGAATTAGACTCCAATTCGTAATTACGATTAGAATCGTTTTTCAATACAATTTTGTATTGAATAGAATCTCCAACATTGACCATTTTAAGTTGAAGTTCTATATCTTGCTCAGTCACTTTAGCCTCTGCCAACTCTTTAACATGATCGGAATCATCCAATGAAATGGATTCAATCGAAACACTACAGTTTTTGCATTCTACAGCAGATACAACAGGTATGAACAATAAAAATAAAAGTAAGAAAAAAAGCAATCTTTTCATAATATCATTTCCTATTCTAAACAAATTATACAGGATAAATCAAATAAAAGAAAGACTATATTTATATATAAAAAAAAATAAGAATATGATAAAATACAGTTATGAGGAGTGATTATTATGAAAAAGACAATATTAACCGGTCTAAGACCAACAGGAAACCTACACTTAGGCCATTACTTTGGAGCCGGAAAAACATGGCGTGAAATTCAAAATGATTACGACTTTTATTTAGAGATAGCTGATATTCAAGCATTAACAGACAATTTTAATAATCCCGAAAAAGTAAGGACAAATGTATATGAAATTGCGAAAGATTTACTTGCGATAGGAATTGATCCAAATAAAGTACATATCTTTATCCAATCTCAAATCCCAGAAATCGCCGAACTAACAGTTTTTTATGGAAATCTAGTAACCGTTTCTAGATTGCAAAGAAATCCAACTGTCAAAACAGAAATCAGTCAAAAAAAAGAATTATTTGGAAACGATGGTGAATCTATAACATATGGATTCTTAGGTTACCCTATTTCACAAGCTGCTGATATAACATGCTTTTCAGGAGAAGTAGTTCCAGTAGGAGACGATCAACTCCCTCTTCTAGAACAATGCCGCGAAATCGTTCGAAAATTTAATTCCATTTATGGAAATATACTGATAGAACCACAACAATTACTTAGTAAAACATCTAGAGTAAAAGGATTAGATGGAAACGATAAAATGGGAAAAAGTCTAAATAATGCTATCTATTTAGTAGATACAGAAGAAACCATAAGACAAAAAGTCATGGGAGCTATTACAGATCCAAATAAAATAAAAAAAGATGATCCAGCAAATCCAGAAATATGCATGGTATATTACTATCACCAATTAGTAAATAAAGAAGAAGAGTGTCAAACTATCTGTTCAGAATGTAAAAAGGGAGCCCGTGGATGTGTTCAGTGTAAAAAAGAATTGATCAATGCAATGAATGAGTTTTTAAAACCGATACAAGAAAAAAGAAAATACTATGAAGAACATCCAGAAGAAGTTGAAAGGATTTTACAAGAAGGAACAACTCAAGCAAGAAATAAAGCAAAAGACACTATGAAAAAAGTGAAAGAAGCCATGAGAATAGCATATTAAAAGATGTACCTAAGTACATCTTTTTTTATATTAATATAAAAGTTCTTCTTCTTTTTCCTTTTCTTCTTCTTCTTTTTCCTCGTCGTCTTTTTTCTTTTTAAGACCAATACCAAGTCCAGCACCTAAAGCAGCACCAGCTAAAGGAATAGCCATATTGATAGAACGCTCTCCTTCAACATCTGTATTAGGAATAGCAGCATATTCATCATCTATCTTAGGAGTAGTCGTTGGTGATGGAGCTATTGTAGGAGCATTCGTTGGTAATGGAGCTGTTGTTGGTTTTGGACTAGTAGTAGGAATCTTAATAACATTTCCATCAACATATTCACTCTCTTCAACATCACTCGGACCAGTATCAACATAACGATATCCATCATCAAATTTAGTCGTCTTACGTGGTGGCGTTGTAGTTTTTCTTGGTTGTGGACTATCGTCTCCACCTCCACTATGAGTTGGAATTGGCGCCGGTGTATTCGTACGCGTTGGCGTATTCGAATGAATTGGCGTATTCGAATGAATTGGTGTATTCGAATGAATTGGCGTATTCGAATGAACCGGTGTATTCGAATGAATTGGTGTATTCGTACGCGTTGGCGTATTCGAATGAATTGATGTATTCGTACGCGTTGGCGTATTCGAATGAATTGGTGTATTCGTACGCGTTGGCGTATTCGAATGAATTGGTGTATTCGTACGCGTTGACGTATTCGTACGCGTTGACGTATTCGTACGCGTTGGCGTATTCGAATGAATCGGTGTATTTGTATGCGTTGGTGTGTTAGAACGAGATGTTGTATTCGAACGAATAGGTGTATTTGTATGCGTTGGTGTGTTGGAACGAGATGTTGTATTGGAATGAATG
>CACZOQ010000108.1 GCA_902782835.1 uncultured Erysipelotrichaceae bacterium
AAAATCTATTCGGCGTCTTTTGTTTTTGGGATTAACTTCTTTTATCGTTATTTTTGTTATGACATTCACAATTGGGAAATATTGGATTGAAATATTTGATAAATATCGTGAAAAGAAGCTTTTAGATGAAGAATTAGTTTCTTTAAAGGAAAAGGAAGAAGAACTAAAAGTGGATGCTAATAAATTACAAAATCCAGATTATGTGGCACGTTATGCTAGAGAAAAATATCTTTACTCTAAGGAAGGAGAATATATTTTGCAAATTCCTGAAGAATAGAGATGTATTTTTCTTTTTTTCTGTTATAATATATTTTGATTGATCGGAGGTTTATCATGTTTCGAATTGAGGAAAATTTTTCATTTAAAAACCAAGATCGAATTGTGATTGGTTGCTCAACTGGGCCGGATTCTATGGCTTTGCTCGATATGTTACTTAAAATACGTGATAAATACGATCTTTTTTTGATTGTTGCTCATGTAAATCATAATGTTCGAAAAGAAAGTTATCAAGAAGCAGATTTTTTAAAGCAATATTGTGAAGATTATAATATTGCTTTTGAATCTATGATTATTGAGAATTATGGTGATGATAATTTTCATAATGAAGCTCGTAATATTCGTTATCATTTCTTTGAAGACGTTGTATATAAGTATAATGCCAATTATTTAATGACAGCACATCATGGTGATGATTTAATTGAGACCATTATGATGAGAATGGTAAGGGGCTCTAACTTATTTGGTTATGGTGGATTTAAAAAGGTTGTTCCGATGGATGGTTATTCTATTGTTAGACCATTAATTACTTATACTAAAAATGAGTTGGAGAATTATGATATCGAAAATCATGTACCATATTTTGTGGATTATTCAAATAATAAAGATATTTATACGAGAAATCGTTATCGTAAATATCTGTTACCATTCTTAAAGGAAGAAGAACCTGATGTACATTTAAAATTTTTAAAGTTTAGTAATTCATTAAATGATGCTTGTAGATTTATTTATAAAGCTCGTTCAAAAGCACTACAAAGAGTATTAGATCAGGAAAAGATTCTTATCGATCGTTTTTTACAAGAAGATGTTTTTATTCAAAAAGAAATATTATATTATTTATTAAGTGAGTTTTATCAAGATGATTTAATTTTATTAGGAGACAAACATATTGACATTATTATGAATTTAATTCATAGTAAGAGAGCAAATTGTTTTGTTAATTTACCTAATGAAGTAATCGCACGAAAGAATTATAATTATTTTGAATTTGTTCGTGAAGTAGATGAAATTGCTAGCTATGAGATTGAATTTGATCAATATGTTTTATTACCAAATCATCATAGTATTGAAAAAGTTGACTTTACGGATGATAATAGTAATAATATTTGTCGTTTAAATAGTAAAGATATTACATTTCCACTTATTGTTCGGACAAGAAAAATAGGAGATCGTATTTCTTTAAAAGGGTTGGATGGAACTAAAAAAATAAAAGATATTTTTATTGATAAGAAAATTCCTTTAGAAAAGCGTGATATTTGGCCGATTGTTGTTGATTCTAAGGGGCATGTTGTTTGGATTCCTGGAATTACGAAATCAAAATTTGACAAAAAAAAGATGGATGATTATGATATAATATTGAAATACAGTTAGGGAGGAATGTTTGTGAATTCAAAAATTGATAAAAAAACTTTGAAAAAGGGTTTACTACCGTATTTATTTCTTTTCATTATAATGCTTGGAGTTTTATATGTATTTACGGTTGTTAATAAAAATGTTCATAATTTAAGTTATGATGAGTTTATTGAAAAATTAGATAAAGGAAAAGTTACAGAACTTAATTTAGTTGCAAGAGGAAATGGATATATCTATGAGGTGAGTGGTACTCTAACTGGATATAAAGAGAATGAGAGTTTTGAAGCTACGTTACCACTTTCTGAAGAAGTGATTAAAAAGATTATTGCAGCTAGTGACGAGCAAGAGTTTAAATTAACTGTGGAACCTGATCCTGAATCCTCTTCTTTTTTGTTAATCGTTGTTAATGTTTTACCAATTGTTATTTTAGTTGGAGTTGCTTTTTGGTTTTTTAATAAACAGTTAGCAGGAAATAAAAGTTCATTTGATTTTGGAAAGAGTAGAGCTCGTTTAAGTTCTGATGATAATCAAGTTACATTTAAAGATGTTGCTGGATTAAAAGAGGAGAAGGAAGAAGTTAAAGAATTAATTGATTTCTTAAAAGATCCTAAAAAATTTCAAAAGTTAGGTGCTCGTATTCCTAAAGGTGTATTATTAATGGGGCCTCCTGGTACTGGTAAGACATTGCTTGCGAAAGCAGTTGCTGGTGAAGCTAATGTTCCTTTTTACTTTATTAGTGGTTCTGATTTTGTTGAATTATTTGTTGGTGTTGGAGCTTCTCGTGTTCGTGATATGTTTCAACAAGCAAAGAGAAATGCACCTTGTTTAATTTTTATTGATGAAATTGATGCTGTAGGTCGTCAAAGAGGTACTGGTCTTGGTGGAGGACATGATGAAAGAGAGCAAACTTTGAATCAGTTGCTTACTGAAATGGATGGTTTTGGTGCTAATGAGGGTATCATTATTATAGCTGCTACAAATAGACCTGATGTATTGGATCCAGCTTTACTTCGACCAGGACGTTTTGATCGTCAAGTTACGGTTAATTTGCCAGATGTTAAAGGTCGTGAAGAAATTTTAGGTGTTCATGCAAAGAATAAGATTTTAGCAGATGGTATTACTTTAGAAAATTTGGCTAAGCGTACTCCTGGATTTAGTGGAGCGGATCTAGAAAACTTATTAAATGAAGCAGCTTTATTAGCTGTTCGTAGAAATAAAGATGAAATTACTATGAGTGAAATTGATGAAGCTACAGATCGTGTTTTAATGGGACCTGCTAAAGTTAGTCATAAATAT
>CACZOQ010000109.1 GCA_902782835.1 uncultured Erysipelotrichaceae bacterium
GCCAATTTGAAAGGACACTAATTATCGTAGATGAAGACAGTGAATTACACTATATTGAAGGCTGTACAGCCCCTACCTATACAGAAGATGCCCTACACGCTGCTGTAGTAGAAATATTTGTTGAAAAAAATGCTAAATGCCGCTATACAACCATACAAAACTGGTCAAGTGATGTCTATAACTTAGTAACCAAAAGAGCAATCGTAGAAGAAAATGGATTAATGGAATGGATTGATGGTAATGTTGGTTCAAAAACTAATATGAAATATCCTGCCTGTATCTTAAATGGCCCCCATGCAAGAGGAACCTGCATAACAGTAGCAGGAGCAGGCGCAAATCAAATCCAAGATACAGGAGCCAAAATGATTCATTTAGCTCCATACACCAAAAGCAATATTGTATCAAAATCCATAGCCTCCTCAGGAGGAAACGCAACCTATCGTGGTACTGTAAAAATAACCAAACAAGCCCATGATTCTATAGCCAGCGTAAAATGTGATACACTAATTATGGATAAACAATCAAAAAGCGATACGATTCCCACAAACACTGTGGAAAACAAAACATCATTCTTAGAACATGAAGCGACCGTAAGTAAAATAAGTGAAGATAAATTATTTTATCTAATGAGTAGAGGAATACCTGAAGAGAAAGCCAAAGAACTAATAATACTAGGTTTTGTAAATGAATTCAGAGAAGAATTACCAATGGAATACGCCGTAGAATTAAATAGATTATTACAAATAAATATAAGTGGTACCTAAAAAGGTATCATTTTTTTCGTAAAATTTGCGTAAAATGAAAAAATGCCAAAATAATAATTTATCACTAGTTTTTAAAAGGTAAATATTCCAAAAACTAAACAAGAACATAATAATTAAAAAAATAGTAATTATTTAATAAAAAAACACCCTCCAAAAGTAAAAAACTACAATTTGTTTTTTTAACTATTATTGTGATAACATCATCACACGAAGGGAGGGAAAAAATGCTAAATCAAGTAGTTTTAGTTGGTAGAATAGTAAAAACACCAGAACTTAGAGTGACTGAAAATGGGAAAAAAACCGCAACAGTTACCCTAGCTGTTCCAAGAAATTATAAAAATACCAACGGAGAATATGAAACAGATTTTTTAGATTGCACTCTTTGGACTAATGTAGCAGAAAATACTACTGAATATTGCCAAACAGGAGACATGGTCGGCGTAAAAGGAAGAATTCAATCTAGAATAATTCAAAACGATGATGGAACTAAAAAGAAAAGAACTGAAATAATAGCTGAAAAAGTAACCTTTTTAGCTCAATCTCCAAATAATAAAGAAGAAAAAAAAGAAACCAAGAAGCAAGAAAAGAAATCAGATAAATAAATCTGTTTTCTTTTTTCTATATTACATTTAAGAGAATTGAATATGTAAAATTAATAAAATTAAATTGTAAATATTATTATAATATGATAGACTTTAATTAATGGTGATGATTATGATAAAGAAGAAAAAGGAAACTGAAAAAAAGAATACAATTAAGAAAAAAATAAGAAAAATTATTCCAAAAAAGAAACCTATAACAGAAAAACTAACATTAAAAGAACAAGTCTTTTCAATGATTTATTTTGAAATATTAGGATTTATTTTTTGCTTATTAGTATTATTTTTATTATCAGGAGGAAGAAACTATCTAAGATTATATTCTGAATTAAATAAATTAATAAATGTATATGATACTGTAACATCAAATTACTATGGAGACTTAGATAAAAAGGAAATGATAGATAAAGCCATTAATTCTATGATAAATGATACAGGAGACAACTACACAGTATACACTGATAAAGAACAAACCTCAGAATTTTTAGAAAACATTGAAAGTAAATATGAAGGAATAGGCTGTACTGTTGCCACAAACGATAAAGGAGAAATCTTTGTTGTAAGCATCTTTGATAAAAGCCCAGCCCAAAAAGCAGGTTTAAAAGAAGATGATATCATCCTAAAAGTAGACGGAGTAGATTACAGGGAAAAAAATAGTGCCGATATGGCCGAGTATGTAAAATCATCTACCAATACTAAAATAGAACTATTAATTAAAAGAAAAGATGAAGAAAAAACACTAACAATATCAAAAGAAAAAATTGAAATACCTACCGTAACAGGTCAAGCAATAACAAAAGACGGGAAAAAAATAGGATACATTGATATATCAATATTCTCATCAGTAACAACCAAACAATTTAAAAATAAACTAAAAGAATTAGAAAAAGAAGGAATTCAAGGACTAATAATAGATGTAAGAAATAATACAGGTGGATATTTAAGTAATGTTACCGAAATAAGTAGCTTATTCCTAAAAAAAGGACAAATAATATATCAACTAGAAAATAATAATAAAATAGAAAAAATAAAAGATAAAACAGATGAACACAGAACATATCCAGTTGCCGTTCTAACTAATGCAGTAAGTGCCTCAGCTTCAGAAATAATAGCATCCGCTATTAAAGAAAGCTATAAAGGATCAGTAGTAGGAACTAATACTTATGGAAAAGGTACTGTTCAAAAAACAAAGAAGTTAAAAGATGGTACAATGATAAAATACACAGTTCAAAAATGGCTA
>CACZOQ010000110.1 GCA_902782835.1 uncultured Erysipelotrichaceae bacterium
AATTATGGATAAACAAGAAATATTAAAAATAGTTGATCATACACTATTAAAGCAACAATCAACATGGGAAGAGATAAAACAATTATGTGATGAAGGCATCAAGTATTCTACTGCATCAGTATGCATTCCTCCAGCTTTTGTAAGTAAAGCAAAGGAATACGTAAATAATAGATTAAAGATTTGTACAGTAATAGGCTTTCCAAACGGGTACAGTACAACTGACGTAAAAATATATGAGGCAATTGATGCAATTAAAAATGGTGCAGATGAAATAGACATGGTTATAAATATTGGAATGCTCAAAGATCATTTATATGATGAAATTTTATGTGAAATAAATCAAATAAAGAAGGTATGCGAAGATATAATTTTGAAGGTTATTATAGAAACATGCCTTCTTACAGAAGAAGAAAAAATAAAAATGTGCGAAATTGTTTCAATGTCAGATGCAGATTTTATAAAAACTTCAACCGGCTTTTCAACTTCAGGAGCTAATATTGAAGATATAAAGCTTTTTAAAAAATATATAAAATCTGATAAGGGAATTAAAGCAGCAGGAGGTATTTCATCATTTGAAGATGCAGAGAAATTTATAAAAAACGGAGCTACTCGTTTAGGAACTAGTCGACTTGTAAAAATAATTGAAGGTGAATTATTGTAAAAAAGGAGAGATGAATGAAATATGATCATTGTAACATCGGGAAGTAACTATATTGATATAGATGCATATGCTGGAATAATAGCTTATGCTAATTTACTTAATCTAAAAGGAATACCAGCTAAAGCTGTTAGCACTGCAAAATTGAATGAAAGTATTACTCCAAGCTTATTAAATTTGAATACAGTTCTAGATGAATATGAGAAAAGTGATAGTGATAATTTTATTATACTGGATGTATCTAATAAAGATTATTTTGATAATATAGTAAATGAAAGTAAAATAATTGAGATAATTGATCATCATACTGGATTTGAAGAATATTGGAAAGAAATCTTAAAAGAAAAATCAAGGATTGAATTTATAGGAGCGGTTGCTACAATAATTGTTGAAGATTATGAAAAAGAGAATCTATTAGATAATATGTCAAAAGATATTGCTTTACTACTTATGTCTGCTATATTAGATAATACATTAAATTTCAAAGCCAAAGTAACAGATCAAAGAGATATTAAGGCATATAAAAAATTATCAAAGATTGTAGGGAATATAGACAACTTTGAAGAAAAATATTTTTTAGAATGTCAAAAAAGTATAGAAGCTAATTTAGAAAAGTCTATAGAAAACGATACTAAAAATGAAAAAACATGTGATATTTTACCAGATACTTTTAGCCAATTAACATTATGGAACAAAGACTTTATATTAAACAATAAGGAGAATGTATATAAAATTCTAGATAAAATGAGTCCTGAATGGATGTTAAATGTTATTTCTTTAGAAGAAGGAAAAAGTTATATAATTGCAAACAATGAATTGGTTAAAAGAAATATAGAAAAACTATTCGAAAAAGCATTTAAAACAGATATCATGGAATTAGATAGTGTTTGGCTAAGAAAAGAAATAATTAAGAAAGCTAGAAATATAAATTTTAAAAACTAATTTCTTTTTATATTGATAAAAAATACTATTATGGATATTATAAAATTGCATATTATGAGAAGGAAATTAATTCAAATGAAAAAGAAAAAAATTATGGTGGGGTAACTGCTTGGGATGCATATAGAATTTTAGTATATTCAGTTGGATTAATTGATTCATTTTAATAAAGAAAGGTAGTAAAGTAAAATGGAAGAAAAAAAAGTAAATAAAATAGGAGTTTCAACAATTTTTTTAATATTATCATTATTAGTAATTGTTATTATGGGCATATTTATATATAAGCTTAATATTGACAAAATAGATCAAACAAAGAAAATTTCTGAACTTGAAGCAGAAGCTACTAGATTAAATACTACTGTAGAAGAGTTACAAGAAAAGATTAATACTGTATCTAAAGTTATAAATGATGAAGACCCAAGAACAGAGCAAGACAAATACACTAATATAACATCTAAATTAAGTGAGGATGATATGTTTTATCCATTAGAAATAATCAAGAATAATGATGGAGCATACACTTTAAAAGGTGTAATATATACTAGATTTACTCTTACTAAATCAGA
>CACZOQ010000111.1 GCA_902782835.1 uncultured Erysipelotrichaceae bacterium
ACCTCCAACGCCATCTAATAATGATGATAACAACAATAATAATAACAACAATAACAATAACAATAATAATAACAATAACAATAACAACAATAATAATACTAATAATAACAATCCAAAAACGGATAATGAACAAAATGATACTAAATCTAATAATAATAAATTAAAGGAAATATCTGTTGATGGTTTTGAATTAAAGAAAATAGATAATAATCATTATACTTTATCAGTTACAAATGATGTTTCTAATATTCATATCAAAGCAACTCCTGAAGATAGTAAGTCTAAAGTATCGGGGGCTGGAAATCGTGATCTTAAAGTAGGAGAAAACAATATAGAAATTGTAGTCACTGCAGAAGACGGTTCTAAGAATACCATTAATATTAAGGTTACTCGTAAAGATGGATATGATTTAGAGGATTTAAACTCTATTGTTAAAAATAGTAAAATTAATGATGTTGAAATCAAAATTAATGCTGATTCAAAACTAACTGCGAATGATATGGAAAAAATCAAAAACAGTAAAAAGAAACTTAATTTTAGTTATTATAATAATAAAAAATTAATGTATACTTGGATAATTGATGGTTCTCAACTAGATAGTCCTCATGATTTATTAACAACTGTTTCTGATGATTCTGATAATAAGAAAGATGTTTTAAAATTATCAAATTATGCGGATGGTTTATTTGTAGCATTGCAACAAAGAAATTCTTTACCAGCGGGAGCAAAATTAAAACTATTTGTTGGAGATAAGTTTTCTGATGGGGATTCAGTTAATGTTTATTCTTATGCTTCAGGTGGGGATAAATTACAGTTGGTAAAAAACAAAATTACAGTAGAAGATGGGTATATTATATTTGATATAGTAAATTCTTCTGATTATTTTGTTACGATGACTGAACTATCTAATACAGAAAAAGCTGCTCCTATTGAAAAAAGTAAGTCATTCCCAATTATTCCAATTGTTGTCTTTATTGTAGGTTTATGTTCGTTAGGAATTGTTATCTTATTCCTTGTTAAGAAAAGAAAGAAACAAGATGATCAAACGCCTATTCATAGTAACCCTGTTGCTAATATTACTACTGCACCAACTTCTACTGTAACTGCAGAACCAAGTTCTAGTGTTCAAAATACTAATGCAGTAAATGCAAATCAAACTATGAATACTGCGTATACGAATTATTCATCTGGACCAGTGAATTCACAAACAAATGGAACTGTTGATGGTGGGTATATTAATCCAAATGTTTAGTTTAGATTGACAAAATGCCCTTTTTGTAGTATAATATGTAACTCGAAAGGGAAGTAGTTCCATTCATTTTGAATGATCTAGTTCATCATTACGAGAGAAATCTCTGGACTAGAGATACAAATTAGTATTGAACGAGACTTTCACATATTTTATGTGAAGTCTCGTTTTTTTATTTTTTCCATACGAGACTTCACGAAGGAGGTTTGATTATGGAAAAAATAAAAATATCTTCATTTAATGAATTAGGAAAGAACTTTGTTGAAGCACCTCAACCAGACGGTACATGCAAAAGATTCACGATGATTGGATTGTTTTGTTTTGAAGCTGTCTATGATATTGCTTCTGGTGAAGTACTATTTCTTAGTGCAGATAATGAGGAACTTCCAATTACGTTGGAAAGTGTAAAAAAAATATATGAGCTTGCTCAAAAAGGAATTCGAAGTAAAAAAGCACTTGATGAAGCTATGACACCTAGAAAAAAAGAATTATGTGCTTATCGTAAAGCTGCTCAAAAGGCTATGATACAGTTTGATAAGTTAGATGCTGATGATGCTTATACAAGAGCTAGAGACGAAGATTTAGATACTTTAGAAAGCCATACGTATGTTAGAACTTCACTTGATCCTGCTTTGATTGCCATTGCTCAATATTTAAATTTAACTTCTTTGGAATTTGAAGAGTTGAGAAAAGAAGTATTCACAGGTACTGGGGATAAAAAAGTATTAGAAAAAATTCAAGAAAAAATGGGGAAAATTCGCAATAAAGAAATGTTTACAATCCAGATTTTATCTGATGTACACGATCATTGGATTGAACAAAATGGTTCCGATATTAAACTTGAAAAAAAGACGAATAATAAGCAGCTATTTCAATATACACCACTTGAATTAATTGGTTGGGAGGAAGCAAAAAAAGATTTATTATTTGTATTACCAATTTTAGAAGTATTAGGATATATACCAAAAGAGAAAGAATTAGATATACAGTATCATAGACGTGTAGCTTTCTATTTAGGAGAATATCATATTCATGATTTTAAGACTGTACAAGAAATGATTGCTGGAGGGGAAGGATATTTTTCTGATATGGATGAGAAAGTATTAAGTCATTTAAAAAGACATCTTTCAGAAGTTATGGAACAAATTCAAACAAATCTAAAAGAAAATGATGCTGAATCTTATGAGATGGTTCAAAACTTTCAAACTGTTCAGTCTAATCATAAGCAATATATTATACAATTTTAATAGGAGGAAAAGCATTTGCTTTTCCTTTATTTTTTTTATTTATTTTCTTGCATTTTTTTTCTAATTATGCTATAATATGCGTACTTTCTTAGAGAGGAAATACTATAGATTTTTTCGATATTAAAAAAAATCTATATTAGGAACTTGAAAAAGAAAAATATATATGCTATACTATGTCAAGTTGAGTCTAGTTGCTCACGGATGTAAATTATTATTTTGAGGTGATGAAAATGGGAAGTAAGAATACAGTATATTTAACTCAAGAAGGTCTTGATGATTTAAAGAAAGAGTTAGATGATTTAATAAATATTCGACGCCCTGAAAATATTCAAGCAATTAAAGAGGCTAGATCATTAGGTGATTTATCTGAAAATGCAGAATATGATGCTGCTAGAAATGAACAAGCTCAGATTGAAGCTAGAATTAAACAATTAGAAAAAATGTTAGAAAATGTTTCTATTATTACGGAAGTTAATACTGATACTGTTGGAATTGGAAATACGGTTTCTATTAAATATGTCGATGATGATGAAGAAGATGAATATAAAATCGTTGGTAGTCAAGAAGCAGATCCATTTGAAAGTAAAATTTCTAATGAAAGTCCAATTGCTCAAGCTTTATTTGACCACAAGGTCGGAGATGTTGTTACGGTAGAAAGCCCAAATGGAAGTTATGAAGTAGAAATCATTGAAATTAAATAATGAATACTTACAAGATTGTAAGTATTTTTTTTACGTCTATTATACTTTATTTTGAAAAAAGTCTTTTAAAACCAAAAAAAATAAGATATACTTAAATAGGATAAGAATAGGGGTGCTAGATATGATTATCAGAAAACCATATGCATTTTTGATTAAAAACTTTAAAAAAATTCATATCTTTCTATTATTATTAAGCTTCTATGTTGCTTATAAATTGTTAGATGTTAATGCCTTTGTAGGGGATTTTATGAAATTTGGTACTTATGATTTGTTCCAAGATCCTATAAAGAATCATATTTCATCTTTTTTAATGTTTTGTATATTTTTATTATTCTTAGGTAGCCTTTCTCTACTTTTTTTACTGTATCATAAAAAGAAACCTTGGAAAATTTATTTAGCACCGGTTATTGAATATGCTGCTCTTTTCTTTGTGTTAAACATGATTAAGAGTTTTTTCCGTAATTTTTCGAGTGATGTTGCTACTACGGACTTAAGAATGTCTAGAGACTTGTTATTTTTATTTTTAATAGTACAATTACCAGTTATTGGTATTTATGTTATGAGAGTTTTTGGATTGGATATAAAGAAATTTAATTTTAATTCTGATCAAGAATTTTTAGAATTAAGTGAAGAAGACCGTGAAGAAATTGAAATAGGGTTTAATATTGATAAAAATTCTTTTATTCGATTCTTTAAACGTGTATTAAGAAATATGAATTATTTCTATTTAGAACATACTAAGATTTGCAAGTTTATAATTGGGGTAATTATTTTAATTGTTGGATTTAGAATTTACAAATTTGCATATGTTACTAATAAGAGTTATGAAGAAGGGGATTATTATTCCGCTAATGGTTATACTATGAAAATTAATAAAGCTTATTTTACTGATAAAGACTATGTTGGTAATGTTATTTCTGATAAGAGTAATTTTGTTATTGTAAATATTACAATTACAAATCATAGTGCACCTAGAAAAATCAAACTTGAAAACTTACATTTGAAAAATGGTACAACGGATATGACTACTACTAAACAGTTGTATGCACAAGAGTTTTATGATTTAGGAGAGACTTATGCAGCTGTAAAAGAGGTAAAACGAGATGAAACCCTTAATTTTATTATTGTTTATCAAGTTGATAAAGATTTATCAAAAGATAAGTTTGCTCTTTATTATCAAGAAAATAGTGAAATTTTAAGAAAAATTAAATTAAAATTAAAAGATATTCGAAAATTAGAAGAACCTATTACTATTCCTTTTGGCGAAGAGATGAAAATTAATATTGAAAGTAATCCTGATACTATTAGTTTTGATCAATTTGGTGTTAAGAGTGAAGCAGAGTATTTAATTCGTTCTTGTATCACTACAGGATGTACGATTGAAAATCGTTCATTAACGGCGGATGATACCTATAAAATCCTTCAAATTACGTTTGGTTCAGAGACTTATGATTCCAAAAATATGATTGACTTTTTATCAAGCTATGGTAAAATTATTTATAAGGATAGTAGCGGTGAAGAGGATATTTTACCAATAAAAAGTTTGGTTACTAGACCTTATTTTAGCAAGACAGTTTTTTTGAAGGCACCTGCTGATTTAAAAGATGAAGATTTATTGAGAATGGAGTTTACGGTTCGGAATAAGAGATATGTATACAATTTTTCTTAGGAGGCTAGTATGAATGCACAAATGGTGAAAAAAATTAAGTTGGGTATCACTATCGCAATTATTTTTTGCTTTGTTTGGTTTCTTATCATTTCTCCTATGAATACTTTTCATGAAAATGAGAAGAAGTTGGAAAAAGCTGCTAGAAGATATTTCGAACTAAATCATACTCAATTACCTACTGGTGAAAGAATTCAAACGGTTTCTTTACAGACTTTATATCATAAATCTTTTATTGAGGGAGATTTATTTATTCCTTATACTACCAAGACTTGTTCTGTTTCAGATAGTTGGGTAAAGGTAAGAAAGGAAAATGGTGAATATAAGTACTACGTTTATTTGCAATGTGGTATTTTGTCTTCTCATATTGATCATAAAGGACCTGAGATTCATCTAAATGGTGATGAAGAAATGACTGTTGGAGTAGGTGAAAAATACAAAGAACCTGGTGTTCGAAGTGTTGTTGATGATAATGATGGTAAAATAAAGATAGAAGATGTTACAATTAAAGGATCTGTAGATACTTCTAAAACAGGTTCTTATGAAATCACTTACACAGCATTTGATTCTTTTAATAATAAAAGTACAGTGACAAGAACGGTTACCGTTGTTCAAAAGTTTAGAAGCACTGTTAAGAAATTATTGAAGGATACAACTAATTTTACTGGGTTACCTACTAATAATTATGTAATGATTTCTAATATGTTATTTCGAATCTACGGATTAGATTCTAATAATAATGTTATAATAGTAGCGGATGAAGATGTTGCGAATGTTAATCATACTAAGTTAGATAAATGGTTAGATTATTATTATAATGATTGTATCAATGATAAAGCTAAAAAAATGATTATAAAAGCTAAATATTGTAATATGGAATTGACGGATACTTCATTAGATACTACACAATGTAGTTCGTATACGAATGAAAGATATGTTTATATTCCGTCTGCAATAGAAGTTAATAAAGCGAATACTGGTGAAGGTAACTTTATGAAACCTAATACAATGTCTTGGGTTGCTAATAAAAAGAGTGGTGGAACATTAGCTTATTTGACTAGAAGTTTCTTCTTTGATGAAGCGGCTGGGCAGAGTTATATGTCATTTGATGAAAAAGATAACTATGGTGTTCGACCAATGATGACTCTTAAAGGTGGGTTATTGATAACAGGTGGAAACGGTTCTTTTGAAAAACCATTTGTATTTGGAGATACGAAAAAGGCTCGCAGTGGATCTATGCTAAATGAAAGGTATACTGGTGAGTATTTCAAGGACAGTGGAACCATTTGGAGAATTATAAAAAAAGAGGAAGATGGAACCATCAAAGCCATTAGTAATAATTCTCTTCGAAATTATACAAAAGAACAAGCGCTTATTAGAATGTTACAAACTACCCCTTATCCAACAGATAAAGGTTATCTATATAATCCAAAAAATAAAAATAGTGTTGCTTATTACATTAATAATACGGCTGTTGGTTATGTTGATACTTCTAAAATAGTGAATCATGATTTTTCAGTACCAATCTATAAGAAACGTGTTGTGTATGGAGATGAAAAAGAAACAAAAACATATAAAGCTATCTTGTCTGCACCTGATATGTATGAGATATTTAGTGCTCAGCCTAATGATTTAGATGCTGAATATACTCGCTCATATTGGTTAAAAAATTCAGTTGATTCTGATGAATGGTTAGTGTCTTACGTTACTGATATTGGTGTTGCTTATACGGAATCCCTTCGGACGGTTGGGCGATATGGTGTACGTGTAGTTGCTTATTTCAAAGCAGATACTGTGGTTATAAATGGATCTGGTACTTTACTAGACCCATATGTAATAAAGTAAAATAAAAGGAGTGTTTTTATGAGGACAAAACAAAAAAAGAATAAGAAAAATAATTATTTATTTCTTATTGTGCTAGTAATTATTAATATACTTGCTATTACATTACCAGCGTATTACATATCTAGAAACTTGTCTCTGGAGAAAAAAGAATTTCAGGTATGGTCTAGAATTTCCAATATTGGGAATGCGGAAGATTTTGGAGAAAATTATAAAACAGTAGCTTGGATTAAAGTCCCTGGTACTAATATTGATTATCCAGTTATTAATTCGAAAGATGATTTATATGATTATCCTGAGGATAAAGAAAGATATGCTTGGATAACTAGTAGAGATACTAAGTATGATGATGTTGTCATTGTTAATGGTCATAATATTTTTAATCTTTCTAGTAAACCAAAAATGAATGATGATAGTTTTCGACGTTTCGAAGCTTTGATGAGCTATGTATATTATGATTTTGCTAAAGAAAATCAATATATTCAATTTACTAGAAATGGAGAGGATTATGTTTATAAAATATTTGCTGTTGATTTCTTATATCCTGTTACTATGAATGCTTTTGTTAGAAACAGTGGACCATATGATAAAGGTAAGTTAAAAGAGCAAATAAAAATTTATAAAGATAAATCGCTTTATAATTATGATGTTGATGTAGATGAAAATGATAAGATTCTTACATTAGTAACTTGTTCTAGATTTTTTAATAGTAAAAATGAGAATAAATCATTCTTTGTACATGCTCGATTGGTTCGAGAAAATGAATCTATGGTAAGTTACAATGTTGAGAAAAATAAGAATGTTTATGACGAAATTGAACAAATGATGGAGGGTGATGAAAATGAAGAAGAGTAAGACATTGGGGTTGTTTGCTTTTGGATTATTTCTATTATGTTTTATGTTAATGCCGTCTAAAGCGCTTGCTAAAACATATAAATGTGAAAATCAAGCAGATTATGCAATTTATAAAGCTTCTAGTTATTCTTTTCAATTCATAGCAAATAACAAAAAGAAAAAAGGAAATAAAGTTTCTTTCTCAATTTCAATTCCTGAAGATACTCCAAGTGATACTGCAAAGAAATTGAAAAAAATGAAATTTAAGTATGTTTGTGATGATTCAGCAACGGATATTGAATATGGTAAAACCTATAAATTAAGCAAGAATAAATTAAGCCAAGATTGTGTGGTTGAAGGTAATGTTTCTTTTACAGCTGTTGATGGGAGTGGTAATCCTGTTAAGGATAGTGCTGGTAATGTTCAAAAGTGTGATGTTACTGTAAAATTCACACCAGAGATGGAAGATTATGGTGATGAAGTATGGTCTGAAGAAGGTGAGAATGATATTGATCCATCTTGTAAGTTTAAAGATCGTAGTGGGGAAGCAAATAAAAATGATATTAATTGTAATCAACCTAATGGAACATTTGAAACAGAGTTCTGTGAAGCAAAGAATGGTGCTTTAGCTGAAAAGAATTCTGGTCAAAAGAATGTTTACTTTACAAATTTTGGTGTTGGTAGTAAACAATATGATGACGTTAGAGGTAAAGATCTATCAAGTCTTCATAAAACATTTAAAGATCGTGCAACAACTATTACGGATGGTAATGGAAAAAGTGAAAAAGTTGCTTTATTTAAATGTAATATTAAAAAAGTTGATGCACCTGCTGGTGCTACTGGAGATGCAGCATATTATTTAAATCGTGGTTATATGTATGGTTCAGGTACTGTTACTATTAATTTTGGTAGATACCAATATCATTATAATGGTAAAAAAGCTGTTACTAGAGGTAAGGCAGTAAAATGTAAAATAAAATGCGAAGAAGCTGTTACTGCTGAGTATGGAGCACCAGTTGCTTCTAAAGCTGGTTTATGTTTCCAATATAAAGTAAAAGTTACGAGTCGTGTCAATTGTGATATGGATACCGCTCCTGATGCTCCTAATACTGATAAAAGAGTTTGTTCTCCATCTCCAATATGTGTTCATATGGATGGTTCTACGGTTACAGGAGTTTATAAACAAGGTGGTCCAAATAGTGACTTTGATAAATGTATAAATGAATGTGATGGTGGAAAATACACTGAAAAATGTAGTAATTCTTGCTATCAAAAAGTTTATAAGAATTCTCAAAATAATGGAGAACAGATGAGTAATGTTAATAAAAGAACAGCTAGTGTTCAGCAACTTGCTAATGGTTGTAATGCATCTTTACCTTCTGGTGGCTATTATTATAAACAAAATGGTGAAATCTTGTGGGCTGGCGGTGGCTGGGCAAGATGGTATAAGGAACATACCTTTGGTGTAGATTGGGGTATTGGTTCTATTGATCGCTATACTAAAACTATTAACGGTATACCAAGAGGTTCTAATTGTACAGATTATTGCTGGTGGTACGGTTGTGATGATAGTAATATTTATTTGAATCCTGGCTATTATAAATATGATCTTCAACAAAATACAAAACTATATAATCAAGCTGTTGATTTATGTACAGCTAAAGCTACTTGTACAACTTCTACAGCAGAGTTCTCAATTTCTGTTGGTTATACTGGTTATAAGAATTCAGATACTTATACTGAGATTCAATTCCCATTCACTTCAATGGGTGCTAAGAATACGGATAAATTATCATCTGGCCAGAATACAGCGAATACAGCTACTGCAAATAATACAACATTATTAGGATATGATGGATGTTATAAATCTGATAATGCTAGAAAATGGTATCAAGCAGAATGGTCTTTCCCAGGAAGCTGGATTAATAATAAAACTGGTGAAATTTCTTATATTAAGAAGACTGATAGTGGATGGTCATCAATGAATAAAGCATTCTGTATCCCACTAAATGCTCGTAATGTTAATACTAACTGGTGGAACTGGTACATGAATCGTAAATTGTCTGGTACGGACACATCTTATAAGAATACATCTTATCAAAATCAATGTGAAAGTGGCAGCAGTAAGTCTATCAATAATATTACAAATGTATCTGCTGGTGATATTAGTAAATGGAATATTAATGCTAATACTACTAAATTTGGTTACTATGAATGGGATATTCATTTACAATGTTTCTATGCTTTAAATACAAATGTTTATAAAGTTACTACTTCTAATGGTTCAAATAGCAATAAAGATCAATGTTGTACTGGTGAATGTTGTGGTAATAAAGATTGTAAACCTCAAAGTTATAGAATACGTTCTGTAGATTTAGAGAATATGTTCCCAAGTTCTGATGGTAGAGAAGTATCCGATTCTGGAACTGGTAGAACTCCTGGATTTAACTGGTCTTCTTATGCAACGAATACGAAGAATAATAGTGGATATTCAAGTAATCCAGTATCTTACTTAGCAAAAGTTCAATCTTTAGGTTACCAAGTATATGATAATGATTACTTAGATTATCACTTCGAATTATCTAAAGATGATTTGAATTCATTGAAATCAGAAAGCGCAAGAAATGGAAGTTATGTTAAATTTGATGGTGATGTTTCTGTACGTGAAAATGGTGTTTCTAGTTACTTCAGTGAGGTAATACGTAAATATACAAGTGAAGCTCCAAAAGCTAGAGAAGCTACAACATGTAATAACTTAATTAACTATAACGCTTCAGGATGCCAAAAGTAGGTTAGGAGGTTTAGAATTATATGAATAAAGGAATGTTAACAGTTGGTATTATTTTACTTAGTTTGATTGCATTATTATTAATTAATGTTTTAACCAATTATTCTACTGGAGGAGAGTTGGACTATTACTTAGTAAAAGAAACTACCGATGCTGCTATGGAAGATGCCGTTGATATGGCATACTATGAAAAATGTGGTTTATATAGAATGGATAAAGAAAAGTTCGTTGAGAGCT